>JAYYQC010000219.1:0-10000 GCA_036128675.1 Myxococcota bacterium
GACGAATCGACTGGCTCCTCGCTGGCCGTTTAAGTCGACTCTGGCGTCAAGCCGAGGGCGGCGGTATCGCGTCGGATTGGAGCATGAACGTCCTCTTTCTCGGTGAAGATCCTCTTGCCGTCTTGTGGTACGACCCCTCAAGGGTTGAAATTGTGGACGCGATTTCCAAAGCCGGCGAGGTTTTGGCCGCCTCTGGGCGTGAGTCGATGTGCTTCGTGACGGGGTCACCGATGAGCCATTTGCGAGCGCGCGCGGACGAGGTACGCGATGTTGCATCCAAGTCTGGCATGAAAAGTCTAAACATCTGGGCTACCTGATGAATTCCCGGTCGCTTAGGGCTGGATCTGAACTCACACTTTTTCGATACTGTAGATGCCTAGGTAGGGACTGTGCCTACGACTAGGTAACTCCAGTTGGGGGATGTATGCGAAAAGTCCTGATTGTTGAAGATTCTCCCGTTATGCGCGGGATGCTCGAGACCCTTGTCGATACGTTGGGCGACGTGGAGGTTGAGGCGGTTGAAAACGGACTTGAAGCGCTCCGGGTTTTACCTACCACTGAATTTTCCCTCATCATCACCGATATAAACATGCCGAATATCAATGGTTTGGAGTTGATTTCATTTATTCGTAAAAGTCCTAAACACCAGGAAACGCCCATCATTGTTGTGTCGACTGAAAGCGCCGAGAAGGACCGAAATAAGGGGATGAGCCTGGGAGCGTCCGCTTATCTCACAAAACCGTTCGATGAATCTGAACTGGTTTCGTTGGTGACTTCCCTCTTGGGAGGAAGTGAATGAGCGTCGGCAATCCGGAATTTGTTGCTGAGGCTCAAGAGATTGTCGAAGCATTAAACCGGGATTTGATCGCGGTTGAGCAGGAACTTCGTGATGGTGCCGACGAGGTCGATCCCGACCGCATTAATACGCTCTTCCGAAGTGCGCACTCTCTCAAGGGCATCTCTGGGATGTTTGGTCTTGAAGAGATGCAGACCCTTGCCCACGAAATGGAGAACGTTCTCGATGGTGTCAGGCTTGGCAAGATCACCATGGATGACTCTACCCTCGATGTTCTCTACGCGTGCGTCGAGCGTTTCACGGTTCTAACCGACGAAGCGGCGCAGGGCATCTCCAGCGATGGTAGCGGCTCCGCGGCTCTGATTGAACAGCTAAAAGAGGTTGCCGAGGGACCGAAGGAGGCTGGCACCGATGACCCACTCGAGGAGTTTGACCTAGGGCAAGATGTCCTTGGGGTTTTGACGGAGTATGAAGAACACCGCCTCCGCGAGAATGTCAAAAAGGGTAAGAACCTTTACATGTTGGTGTCGGTATTTGAGCTAGCCACGTTTGATACCGGACTTGCTGCGGTCGACGATGCCGTCAAAGGCAAGGGCGAGGTCATTAGTAAGTTACCGAGCTCGAAGGAGACCGACGAAGGATGCCTAGCATTTGATATCCTTGTAGGTTCGAATTTAAGCAAGGACGAGCTTCAAGCCCAGGTCGATAGTAATGCCGTTACGGTTGAGGTCATTGCTCGCGCAGCGGCACCGGCCGCACCTCCAACCCCGCCACCGACGCCAGCACCGGCACCCGCACCCGCACCGGCAAAAGCAGCCGAGGCGCAGCCAACAGAGAAGGCGGCAGATAAACCCGAGCCCACGAAAGCTCCTCAAGCTTCGCGCGCTGTAACCCAGACTGTTCGGGTTGATATCCGTCGCTTGGATAATTTGATGAATCTCGTCGGGGAACTTGCGCTCACGAAGATGGCGGTTAAGGAGATCAGCGAGAGCTTGAAACAAGAGCTCGGATTCACCGGTATGGCCGTTGACCTCCACAAGGAGAGCCGAAACTTCGACCGTCGTCTTGCCGAACTCCAGGCCGGAATTATGGAAGTCCGCATGGTTCCATTGGAGAACTTGTTCGAACGGATGGTGAGAGTTGGTCGCCAGATCGGGCGGGAACTGAAAAAGAAGGTTCGTATCGTGGTGTCAGGGGCTCATACGGAGCTGGATAAATTGATCGTTGAGGACCTCTCGGAACCGTTGATGCACATTATTAGAAATGCGCTCGACCATGGTCTTGAGGGACCCGATGAGCGCTCTGCCTCCGGTAAGAGTGAAGAAGGCACCATCGAGTTGAGCGCGGTTGCTCAAGGCAACCATGTTGTTGTCTCAATTCAAGACGATGGTCGCGGAATCAACCGCGAACGGGTCCTCAAGCGAGGTGTTGAACGTGAGCTCGTAACTCCAGAACGCGCGAAAGAACTCGGCGACAAAGATATCTATAATCTTCTCTTCGCTCCTGGATTTTCTACCGCCGAAGCGGTCACTGAATACAGTGGTCGAGGGGTTGGAATGGATGTCGTGAAGACAAAGATTTCCGACCTATCAGGTATCATCGATGTGGAGTCTACTGAGGGTGAGGGAACACTCTTTACTGTGACCTTGCCCATGACTCTTGCAATCATTCCTGCTCTCATTGTGAGTATTGCAGAACGAACTTACGCATTACCGCTTAACAATGTTCTCGAGACGATTGCGCTGGCTGATGTCCGAATTAAGACAATCGAGCGTCGTGAAGTGATATCGGTCCGAGGTGCTACAGTTCCCTTGGTCGATTTACGCGACCTCTTCGGACTGGAAGGTGAGCGCGCGAGTGACTCTTTTGGGGTCGTTGCAGGGATTGGCGAACATAGAATCGCGCTGATCGTGGACGAGCTGATTGGGCAGCAAGACATCGTGATTAAGTCATTGGGACGTCGTCTGAGCAATGTTCCAGGCATTGCAGGTGCGACTGAGTTAGGAAATCAGCAGACGATTTTGGTTATCGACATGGTGGGTTTGATTAACGAAGTTACCAGCAGTGACGATATAGAGCGTCCGAGCGCATCACGCTGAAGTTGGGGGTAATCGGATGAATGGGGGCAAAACAGATGAGAGCACGGGGTTAGGACGTCTTCCTTTATGGGATGACTACGCCAATCTGGAAGCCTTCTTTGTTTCTCCCGAGGAACAGCGTGAAGGGAATATCTCCTATCAGGCGGATCCGTCTCGCGTGGTCAACGAAAGTGCTCTGCCCGCGGATATCGTCGAGTTGTTGGCATTTTGGGTAGCAGACGAAGAATACAGCGTCGACATCTTGGATATCCAAGAAATCATTAAGTTGCCGGATATTACCGATGTTCCGCGCGCTAATGATTGTCTACTGGGCATCATTTCATTGCGAGGAACCGTCGTTCCTATCTTGGACCTGCGCGAGGTTCTGAAACTCCCCAAAAGCGAAGTTACCCGTAATACCCGCGTCTTGGTTCTGCGTGGTGACTCGGAGCCTGTTGGTATTATGGTGGATAACGTCACAAGTGTCGTTCGGTTGAGTCAGCGTGAGATTGAACCAAAGCCCAAAGCCATGCAGAGAGAAATGGGCGATGTGATCGAGGGCGTTGGCCGTCTTGGTCAGCGTGTCCTGATTGTACTCGATGCATCAGCGGTCATTGAAGTTTTGGAGCGTTAGCTATGAATCCAGAAAGTGGGGCCTCAGACGAAATTGTACAACTCACCGCATTTAAGGTCGGCGGCGAGGAGTATGTCGTCGACATTCTGCGCATTCGCGAAATCATTAAGCCACTACCAGTGACCCCGGTTCGACGTGGTCCGAAATTCGTCGAGGGGGTGATTAGTCTTCGCGGGGCCATTATCCCCGTGGTTGATATGCGCCGGCGTTTTGGCGTGACCACATCGGAGGATGAAGATCGCCGAGAGCGCGTTATTATCTTGGTGATTGATTCCCGGGTGGTGGGGCTGATTGTGGATAAGGTTACCGAGGTCGTCCGTGTACCTCGAACTCAAATCCGACCTGCACCTGGCCTACTCGCTGATGAGCAGGCACCGTTTTTTATGGGGGTGTGTCACTACCGCGGTCGAGTATTGATCTTGTTAAACGTTCGTAGTGTGGTCGAATCTGAGGAAGAGATCGATATGATGGACGCTCATGAACTGGCCTCGGTCCTCCCGGAAGAGTCAAGTCGGGCGGAGTAAATGAACATGGTGACAGGGGGAATGGATCCCGTACAGGGGCGAGCGGTCATTTTGCATCCGAGCGACAGCTTGGTAAGCGAGTTGAGCCTCGCATTTTTAAGGGAAGGCTTGCTGCCGATTAGAGCTTTCTCGGGTAATCATTGTCGAGAACTCGTTCATCATCATCGACCACAGGTAATTATTGTAGACGTCGGCGTGGACGATATTTTCTGTTTCGATTTGATACCTATTCTTCGTGACATCGATAAGAAGAGCGGGACACAAATCATCCTCACATCCGCGGGCGAAAGCCGGGTCGTCTTTCGACGCGAAGGTGCCGACCTCTTTGGTGCGGATATGTTTATTGAGCCCGAAGAATTGGTTGAACGCCAAGGAGAATATCTAAAGAAAGCTATTCTCGCTGACGATGGAACGAGCAAGCGCCGACCTCCTCAAGCCCATAGCGGCGATGACCTTCTCGAATTGCTTGCTTATGATGTCATTCTGACACACGGGCGAGACCTCGAATATTGGCCTAGCGGGGCCATTGAAAGAGGAGAGCTCCCTGAACTTGTTGAGGTGGCATGTCATGATTGGACGTCGTGGCTTGATGAGCAGACACTTGCAGGTGACCGTACATCGCTTACCGAAATCCGGGGTCGCGTTTTGGCAAAGCTGACCGAGTCTCTGTGAGAGGTATAGTCACAAATGGGTGAAACAGAGTCGACAAGATACGCCTGGGTTCGAGAACTCGATACACAATCTGAAGATGCCGAAGTCAAACTTGTCGCCTTCCTAGGGGACCCAAGCTGGCGGGTGCGTCAAGAAGCCGTGAATGCGATTGGGAAGTATGGTGTCACGCAGTCGTTGGTCGAGCGGCTGATTCAGGCGATGGCATCCGGGCATTCCGCTGGTTTAAGAAATGCAGCCTCCGAAGCCTTGGTTCTTTTGGGGGAGCCAGTTGTAGAACCTTTACTCTCCTCTCTGGCATCTGCAGATAGTTCCCAGCGAAAGTTTATTGTCGATGCTTTGGGTTTAGTAGGTAGTCAGGCAAGCAAGGCGGGGCTTTTTGCGGCAATTAATGACCGTGATGATAATGTTGCTGCCGCGGCGGTCGAAGCGCTGGGGCGCATTGGAGGCGAAGACGTCTTACGTGAGCTTAGCCGCATCGTTCGTGAAGTCGAGGGCCAAAGCCAACTTAAAGGTTATCTGCTTGATACACTCGGAAAGTGTGAGGCTGAGCTTGATTATCAATTCTTGGTAGACTCGGCGACGCAGGTTGTCCATGTCCGTTGGGTCGGTCCATTGCTGGGCTTTTCGGGCGAGCCTAAAGCCGTCGTCAATTTATCGGAGCTGGCTAAAAATTCGTCGAGGAGTACCCGAAATGGTGCTTTCAAGGGTTTTCATAATGCGCTGAGGATGGGGCGCTTTGAGCCCGATTTAATTGAGCAGACAATTCGGGGCGACGCAGATCTGATTGAGCGTCTCAGACAAGGACTTTTCGATAAAGAACAAGAAGTAGCTGAGGCTGCACTTGCTGTTTTGAATCACTGTCAGATTGCGGAACTGGTCCCAGACATATTGAACGCGGTTGCAGGAAAGCCTTGGGAAAAGTCGATTCTTGCTGACTGTATGAAAATGGGAAGAGAGATTTGCCCCGCACTACTTACTCAACTGAGCCAAGCACGGGTGGAAGCTAAACTCCTCTATTTGGAGGTTTTCAAAGCGTTTCGGGTCGAAGAGTGTCGCAGTCAGCTGAAAACCTTCATTGAAGGAGGAGAGCAACGAGAGGCAGAGGCTGCGATTGAGGTACTCGCTGAAATTTGCCATCGCAATGACATCCGATATCTCGTTGAGCTTTTGTGCCGCGGTGACATCGATCTTCGTGAGTCGGCGGGGCTCGCAGTATCAATCATTGGTCGAGCGTTTCCTGAAGAGACGGCCTCTGCGCTTCGCGAGTTCATTGACTCAGGCGTACGTGGTGACATGGTACGCGCACTAGGCAAGCTTGCGCTTCCCGAAGACCGTACCTGGTTGACGGTTCTCATTAAGCACGAGGATGTTGTTATTCGACAGGCTGCTCTAGAAGCAGCCGCATATTTTGGCGAAAATTTCCCAAGTACACCGCTACGCGAAGCAATGGCCGATATCTCACCGCAGGTCCGTTCAGCGGCGGCGAGAGCACTGGGTAGTTTTTCGGCGGATCCGGAAATTCAAGCGTTGCGCGAAGGTCTACGCGATAGTGACCCATGGGTCGTGTCATCGGCGGTGATGGCCCTGGGGCGTTGTGGTGGACGCTTGGCGGTCCCCGCACTGATTGATGCGATGGATCACAGGTCTTCGGCAGTTGTTATCTCTGCAATTCAGGCCCTTGGTCGGATGGTACCAGATAGCCTGTCATTGGTAATTTCCAAAGGGTTAGAGAAAGAAGACCCCGAGGTTGTTAGGGAGACTATCTCTCTGATTCGATTCCTACCTAAGCGAGATGCGGAAAGTTTTCTTCGGCCATTACTAGAGCATACACACTGGGACGTTCGTCTCATGGCGGCCCAAGCGTTCCGCGAACGCGAGATACATGTAACGATAGAGGTGCTAACCGACCTCATTGCAAATGAGCCAGAGTATCTAGTTCGAGATGTTCTTCAGAATCTACTTGAGGGACAAGCGTGAGCGATAACCTTCTCGATTCTCGGGCGATGACCCTCTTAGAGTTCCGTCTCTTTCGTGACTTAATCTACGAGCACTGCGGGATATTTTTACCTGAAAACGTGGCATTTTTATTGGAGCGTCGACTTAAGCCTCGTCTCAAATTCGCAGAGGTTCGAACATTTCGTGAGTACTATCAACGCGTGAAATTTGGTCGCTACGGATACGCCGAATTATGCGAAATCATTGAACGTATCACGACGAACGAAACCTACTTCTTTCGGGAAGAGTTCCAACTGCGCGATTTTATGGAAGACCTCGTTCCTGAATTCCTGAAGCGCAAAGGCGACGAGCCAATCAGAATTTGGTCAGCCGGGTGTTCCAGTGGTGAGGAACCGTTCAGTCTCGTTATGCTACTCAAAGAGGCAGGCTATTATGACGAGTCCGCCTTTCAAGTGCTAGGGGTTGATATCTCGCAGCAAGTTATTGAAAAGGCGCGTGAGGGGGTTTATCGGGAGAACGCTTTTCGAGAAACGACACCGGCACGTCTAGACAAATACTTCGCGCCAGTCGGCAGTCGGTATCAACTGGGTAATGATATTCGTGAGGCGGTTGACTTTAAACAGGTTAATCTCATGGAACCAAAGGAAGTTGAGGATATCCCCAGAGTAGATGTTATTTTCTGTCGCAATGTTATGATTTACTTTTCGCAGAATAGTAGGCGTCATTTATTGAATACGTTTTACGATAAATTGAATCCAGGAGGTTATCTTTTACTTGGACACTCGGAGACCCTGCCGCCGGCGACAACACGCTTCGAGTACATCCCCTTAAAGCGCGGTATTGTTTACCGCAAGCCAACTTGATGAACGGGAATGTAGTATGAATCAGGAAGGCAAAATTCGTGTATTGGTCATTGATGACTCGAAGGTGAGTCGTCTCATTCTGACTCAAATATTCGAAAACGCCGACGACTTCGAACTCGTTGGAACAGCTTCCGACGGGCAAGCAGGTCTCGATGCTGTGTTGGATTTGTCTCCTGACGTCATTACGCTCGATCTAGCAATGCCCAAAGTTGACGGGTTTGAGTTTCTCGACAAGATGAAGGACGCTCCGAGCGTACCGGTCATTGTCGTAAGCTCCCAGAGCGGTGCTGACCGAGTGATGGAGGCACTTGAACGAGGAGCAACCGACTTCATTGCCAAGATTGGAGCCTTTCACTCCGGAGAACCCTCGGTATTCTTCTGTGAAAGCGTTCTGGAAAAATGTCGAGTGGCTGTCGGTATTTGGGGGAATCGTTCATCGTTCGAAGAGGTTGGTCGGCATTTACCCCTCGATGATAATCCATACGATGGGGGGCCAGGCGATAATGCCACACGTCTGATCTGCATTGGGGCGTCAACGGGGGGCCCCGGCGCCCTTCGAGAAATTCTCTCAGAGCTCTCCCTTGATAAGAGCACCGCCGTTTTAGTGGCTCAGCACATGCCCGGAGGCTTTACCGCTGCCCTAGCGGATCGTCTCAACGCGTCGACGGAGTATATTGTCAAAGAGGCAGTCGCAGGTGAGCGTTTAATCGGTGGGGTCGTGTATATTGCGCCCGGAGATTACCATCTCCGCCTAGTCAAGCGTCGGCTGAGCTATTCGATGGAGCTGGTCATGGCGCGACGAGACGACCTCTGTGTGCCGTCGGTGAACGAGCTTTTTACGTCAGTTGCAGAAACGTTTGATGGGCCGATTCTGGGGGTCGTTCTGACCGGTATGGGCAACGATGGTGGTGAGGGTGCTCAGGCCTTGGCGAAAGTAGGGGCAAAGATTTTCGTAGAAGCCCAGGAGACGGCGGTGGTTTTTGGGATGCCGAAGGCAGTCATCGATCGCGGTGTCGCGGACGAAGTCCATGGTCTTGGAACTTTACGACTTCGGGTAAAGGCTTTTGTAGATGAGTAGCATCGGCACGTGTGCAGAGTTTGGACGTTGTGACTATATGGGCGTATGTGGTAAGCTGAAACCGGAGTAGTAACGAATGGAACATGACGAGTTTGAGCCTGAAGACCTTTCGATGGAGGATTTCGAGGACACCGAACCGGTTGAGCGAACGTCCGAAGACTACGACCTTGAGATACGTACGCTCCGGAACCGTCTCAGCGAAGCGCAGGAAGACTTTGACCAGTGTCAGCTACGCTGTGACGAGCTCGAAGAACAGTCCAATAAACTACTGAGTGCGTTCATCGCCGCCAGTGAGCTACAACAAGTCAGTGGTCACGAGCGTCTAAATCAGGTCATCAGCGATATCGTTCTCAATATTGTGGGTGCGAGTCAGTATGTACTGGCCATGGTTGGCGACGAGCGAAAGTCATCCGTTGTGGTGAGCCGTGAGATTGACTTGGAGCAACTCACCATCGATTTGACCGCTGAACCGTTGGCCGGTGTAGTTGAGAGCGGTCGAGCCTGGCTGAGTGACTCAGTTGAGAGTGGGGACGAAATTAAACTGGTTTTACCCATTCTAGCGAGCGGAGAAACAGTTGGCTTGCTCCTGGTTTACAGATACCTTCCGGAGAGGCCAGAGCTTGACCTGGCGCAAGAGAAGATTTTCGATATGCTGAGCAAGAATGTCGCCGCCGCACTGATCCTGAGTACCTTGTTTGAGCGCGCATCGGTGGATGTTTCTTCTCGTAGCCAAATATTTGAACTTTTGACGTCGAAGTGACGAGAAGACCGCAAAGCCGGTTGGGAGTTTTTAAATGAGTCACTACACAGCGTTGGTTGTCGAAGATTCAACGACCATGAGGCAACTCTTGGTATCGGCGCTTTCGCGTTTGACTGAGGTCCGAGTCATCGAGGCCGAGGACGGGGTTCACGGTCTGAAAGAACTTCAAGCCAACCAGGTAGATATTCTCCTGACTGATATCAATATGCCGAGAATGGATGGTTTGAAATTAGTAGGGCTCGTTCGCAAAGATCCTAAGCATCGCGACATCCCAATCGTGATTGTTACGACCGAAGGTGCGAGAGAAGACCGTGAACGTGGGCTCGCTCTAGGTGCGGACCGCTATTTCGTCAAGCCAGTGAAGGCGTCCGAAGTTGTGGATACTGTCTCAGAGCTTCTACGACTCTAACTCATCCGATTTTAATTACCTGCCCCTGCGACCAGATCTGATGAATTGGTGGAGCGGATGGTGAATACAAACCACTCGCCCAATGGTCGCTGTCCATGACGAGTAGGTCGGAGCGAGCACCGGGCTCGATACAGCCAAGGTCGGGTCTGCCAAGTGCCAATGCGCCTCCACGTGTAATACCCCAAAAGCTCTCTTCTAGGGTAAGGCCACATTGGGTACTGGCGGCGATG
>JAYYQC010000220.1:0-10574 GCA_036128675.1 Myxococcota bacterium
GCACACACCCATAAGTTCTCGATATGCGAGGAACCTGGATTCAGGTCCGTTGCAACAGCCACTTGGACCCCGCATTCGCGCATCTTAGCTGCGTCAGGCCACTTGCTTCCGTGAAGAAACAAACCGCAACCAGGCAGAATGCTGCCAATCACGCCACCTTTTCGAAGAGCGTGCATGCCGTCTTCTGAGGTAAATTCGAGGTGGTCCGCTGAAAGGGCACGCAGCTCTGAAGCCAGTGCGGCCCCATCACCATCATGGAGCTGATCGACATGTAGTTTGAGGGCGATATCGCGAGGGATTAAGTCACGAAAGTGCCGGGCATCATCCGCAGTGAAGGCGGTCGATTCGACGAAGATGTCGATGAAGTCAAGACCTCTAAAATGCGATGAGAAAGCCTTTGAAAGTTCCTCGAGGTACTGTGTACTACTTTGAGTTTTCGGGGGTACATGCGCGAGCAACGTCTTGAGAAGACGAGGATTCACCATTTCTGCGGTTCGTTCGATAGCCTCAAAGTGCTTCAGCTCGGCATCTACGCTCAAACCGTACCCAGTTTTGACCTCGAGGGTTGTCGTTCCGAGGTCGAACATTCGGTTGATACGTTCCGTTGATGCTCGAACAACTTCTTCGAGGTCGCCTTCAACAAATGCTTTCGCCGTATTGCGAATGCCGCCGCCTGCTGCGGCAATTGTTTCGTACGACTCGCCCCGACCGCGACGAAGAAACTCGTCCACGCGTTGGCCGGCAAACACTGCATGTGTGTGAGAATCGACAAGGCCTGGAATCACCGCGCGACCACTACAAGAGACCCGAGAGGCCTCACTAGGGGCTTGAGCCTCGATATCTAACCTCGGGCCACGGGCGAGGATCTCGTCATTCTTGATGAGAATCGCCGCATCCTCGATGATATCGACCGGAGTCCGGCTCTCCCCTTCCTGGAGGTGGGGAAGAGCCAGTTGACTGATGTCAGTCAGTAAGGTGAGGGTCACTGTGTTACGCCTGGGACCTTGACACCGCGCTCATGGGCGACATCGACCGCTCGGTCGTAGCCCGCATCGACATGTCGGACGACGCCCATGCCTGGATCACCTTCGAGCACTCGGCTGATTCGTCGAGCAGCTGCGTCAGTTCCATCGGCTACGATGACCATACCAGCGTGAAGTGAATAACCGATTCCAACCCCACCACCGTGGTGGAGGCTTACCCAGCTGGCCCCATTCACAGCGTTAAGTAGGCAGTTTAAGATCGGCCAGTCGCCAACAGCGTCCGAGCCGTCGAGCATGCCTTCGGTTTCTCGGTTGGGACTTGCCACACTACCGCAATCGAGATGGTCGCGCCCAATGACAATCGGGGCTTTGACCTCTCCGTTTTTCACAAGCTCATTGAATGCCAAGCCGACCTTCTCGCGCTCTCCATAGCCGAGCCAGCAGATTCGAGAGGGCAGTCCTTGAAATTGTACTTGTGCGTCAGCCATTTCGAGCCAGCGGTGTAACTCAGGCTTGTCGATGAGCTTTTTGACACATTCGTCTGTCTTCTTGATATCTTCGGGATCACCGGAGAGTGCAACCCAACGAAATGGTCCCATTCCTTCGCAGAAAAGAGGGCGGATGTATTTCGGGACGAAACCTTCAAATTTGAAGGCTTCATCGTAGCCCGCCAGTTCGGCTTGGCCCCGAAGATTGTTGCCGTAATCAAAGACATGTGAACCAGCGTTTTGCATTTCCACCATGGCTTCACAATGTTTCGCCATCGATGCCTGCGCACGCTCCACGTAGACCTTCGGGTCGTCGCGACGAAGAGCATCAGCCGCTTCAAGTGAGAGTCCGCTTGGAACATATCCATAGAGAGGGTCGTGCGCCGACGTTTGGTCAGTCACCAGGTCGAAGTGATATTTGCGTGCTACAATCTCCGGGAAGAGATCTGCGGTGTTACCAAGTAGCCCGACCGACACCGCCTCCTTGGCTGCTTTCGCCGCATCGATTCGCGCCAGCGCTTCGTCCAGGCTTGAAGCGACTTCGTCGAGGTAACGGGTTTCGAGTCGCCGTTGCATTCGATGTGGGTCAATTTCGATATTGAGACTACATGCGCCCGCCATCTTGGCTGCGAGTGGCTGAGCGCCGCCCATTCCGCCGAGGCCACCAGTCAAGATCGAACGACCGCCGAGGTATGCATCACCGTAATGGGTCCGGCCAGCAGCGCAGAAGGTTTCGTAGGTCCCTTGAAGAATTCCCTGAGTACCAATGTAGATCCAACTGCCTGCAGTCATTTGGCCGTACATCATGAGCCCCTTTTTATCGAGCTCATGGAAGTAGTCCCAGGTTGCCCATTTGGGGACAATGTTTGAGTTGGCGATGAGGACGCGAGGCGCGTCTTCATGTGTACGCATCACTGCGACCGGTTTACCTGACTGGACCAAGAGGGTCTGGTCATCCTCCAAGGCTTTCAGGTTTTCGACGATCCGGTCATACGCTTCCCAGTTGCGGGCGGCTTTGCCTATTCCGCCGTAAACAACCAGATCTTCTGGACGCTCTGCGACATCGGGGTCGAGATTGTTCATAAGCATTCGCATGGCGGCCTCTTGGACCCAGCCTTTGCAAGATAGTTCAGTGCCTCTTGGTGCTCGAATGGTACGGGACATTTGGGTTCTCCTCGTTGAATGTGGCGCCCTTTAACCTCAGTTTATTGAGTTGCAAATCACGCGCCGCGTCAGACTTACCTTGTCCTACATGCTTGGCACGTCGCGCTCATTAGTATAGCACTCTAGCCAGGCATTTCAGCAGGGGAGCGAACAATGAAGAATTTCCGAAGAATCGTTTGGGTTGGGGTCATAGCCGGCCTCGTCATGGCGTGTACGCCTGAACCTAAAGGCCTTGGCAAAAATTTATCTTATTGGGTTGAAAAGGTAGACTCGGACGACGATCTCGATCGCCGACGCGCTTGTGAAGCCTTCATTGAAATAGGAGAGCCCGCTGCCATCGCCGCAGAGAAGGTTGGTCTCCTCCTCGACGATATTAACCCGGGGGTTCAGGCGATCGCGACAAGAGCCCTCGCGGCAATGGGACCCAAGGCTTTCCCGGTCCTTGAAGCTCGTCTAGACGATACCGTTCCACATATTCGACTTCGAGCTGGTATGGCATTGCTCGAGGCCAACCCTGGCCACACCAAGGCTAAAGATGTCGTGTTTGGTGCCTTTACTGGTTTGGGCAACGCAGAGCTGGCGAAACAAGCCACTGAGTTCATCTTACGACGGAAGACCGAGCAAGTAGACCTGCTTTTGCGTGGTCTGGATTCAAACTTTGATGATGTTCGGGAAATTGCTGCACGCTCGATTGGAAAACTTGAAAAGCATGGCGTAGCGGCGTCTGAAGCGTTGATCAAGGTCTCGAAAGATGAAGCTACCAAAGTCAAAGTCCGTACCACGAGCCTAAAGGCTCTGGCAGCGGTAGCACCTCGTGAGGTTTCAGAGCCGGTCTTCAACGAACTCGTCGACTCTCAAATCGAAGCAGTTGCCGATACGTCTGGCCTGATGCTTCGCTTTATTGGTGCCCGAGAGGGGATCACCGGAAACGAGGGTGGTGTAGCACCGGAAGGTGACCCATTGATTGAGTAGTCACGCGTTCAGTCGGACCTTGACTTGGGTTCGAGCTTCTCAGAGAGTCTAGCCGACTTCATAACAGCAGGGAGAAACACAGCTATGGCAGGAAATTATCTCTTTACGTCAGAATCAGTGACCGAGGGGCACCCGGATAAAGTGTCCGATCAGGTCTCTGACGCGATCTTGGATGCAATTATCGAGCAAGACCCAAAGGCGCGTGTTGCATGTGAGACTTTTGTAAAGACCGGCATGGCGATTATCGGCGGTGAAATCACCACCGATTGCTATGTAGATATGCCTGCGATTGTTCGTCAGACCATCAAAGACATCGGGTATGATTCCAGCGATACAGGCTTTGATTGGGAAACCTGTGCGGTTTTGACCTCCATTGATAAGCAATCTCCGGATATCGCGATGGGCGTCGATGAAACCAATGAGCACGAGCAGGGCGCTGGCGACCAAGGGATGATGTTTGGTTACGCGTGCAAAGAGACAGACGTCTTGATGCCGGCACCGATTGTTTATGCCCATCGTCTGACCGAACGCTTGGCTGCAGTTAGACACGATAAGACCTTGGGATTTCTCCGCCCGGATGGGAAAAGTCAGGTAACCTTCGATTACGAAAATGGAAAGCCGGTGCGTGTAAGTGCCGTCGTGTTGTCGACGCAGCACACGCCCGATGTTGACAACAAGACTTTGCGGGATGGCATTATTGCGGAAGTCATTGAGAAGGTTATCCCAGCTGAGCTCCGTGCCGATGGATGTCAGTATCATATCAACCCAACTGGTCGGTTTGTCGTCGGCGGCCCAATGGGTGATGCCGGCCTGACTGGACGAAAGATTATTGTTGATACGTATGGCGGTATGGGACGTCATGGTGGGGGAGCCTTCTCTGGTAAAGATCCTTCCAAGGTCGATCGCAGTGCAGCTTACTACGCGCGCTATATGGCTAAAAATGTCGTCGCGGCTGGATTGGCGGAGCGCGCAGAGGTCCAGCTCGCGTATGCGATTGGTGTAGCAGATCCGGTCAGTATTATGGTCGACACGTTCGGTACGGCTACCGTGGCCGAGGCAAAGATTTCTGCGGCACTGCGAGAGGTATTCCCCGCGAAACCTCGACAGATTGTGGAGCAACTCGACCTCTTGAAGCCGATTTTCCGCAAAACGGCCGCTTACGGTCACTTCGGTCGCGAAGAACCATCCTTTACGTGGGAGCGCACTGACCGCGTCGATGCCCTTAAGGGAGCAGTTGGCGCGTGACACCCCTCGATGCGGCTCTGCTTGGCCTCGTTCAGGGGCTAACAGAGTTCCTCCCTGTTTCTAGCTCAGGACACCTCGTTTTAACCGCATCTTTGCTCGGGCTCGAGCCCAATCTACTCTTTGATGTCCTGGTCCATCTTGCTACTTTGATCGCGACACTTGTCTACTATCGAGAGGATGTCTTATCGGTTGTGAGAGCTCTCATTGCAGCCCCGGGTAAGGGATTTGAAGAGAGCTGGCATGACGACTCCTTTAGACTCGCCGCTTATGTGGTTGTTGCGTCAGTACCGACAGCGATGATGGGGCTTGGACTCAAAGATCTTATCGAAACGCATCTTGCGACTCCGAAATATGTCGCACTATTTTTATGTCTCACTGGCGTGCTGCTTGCCCTGACGCTTGTCAAAAGAAAGACGACGGATCTCGTTAGGTTGACCCTGGGTAGTGCAGTAATTCTTGGGATCGTTCAAGGCTGTGCGATTCTTCCGGGCATCAGCCGAAGTGGCTCAACCATCGCTATAGCTCTTGTTCTTGGTATCGCTGGTAAAGAAGCTGCACGCTTTTCATTCCTCATGGCATTACCTGCAATTGGAGGCGCGACTCTTCTCTCGGTACTCAAACTGAGTGAAGCCAACTTAAGTTTATTTTCAACGTCGGTTGGCTTTGCCGCTGCGGGCATAAGTGGTTGGCTTGCACTGAGGTGGTTCATTCCTCTGGTGGAAAGAGGGAAGCTGCATATTTTCGCCCCTTACGTTTGGGCGCTGGCGTTGGGAACCTGGTTTTGGATGTCGTAGACGAGATAGCCAAGCAGCTTCGAAGCATTCTGGAGCGACGCCTTTCGGTTGAAGTGTCCTCTCAGGGGCTCAAGGAGTCCGCAGTTCTCGTTGCGGTGGAAGCTGATCCCAGTGGTGATCTGCAAAAAAGTCGTTTAGTTCTCACGCGTCGTACCAACGATATGCCGACACACCAGGGGCAAGTAGCATTTGCCGGTGGTAAGGTCTCTGCTGGGGACGTTGACCTTTGGCATACCGCGATTCGGGAGGCCGAGGAGGAAGTTGGCCTCGACCCATCTGCGGTGCACCGTGTTATGCGTCTGGACGATTTGGTGACTGTAACTGGGTACCATATGGCAACCATGCTGGCGGTAATTCCGCCTGGAACTAAGCTGGTTGCGAATGAGCGCGAAGTCACAAGAATCTTTCATCTTCCCATTGAAATTCTAGTTGATGCTGGGCAATGGCAAGAAGAGACAAAGACGTGGCAGGGAATGTCGATGGCTTTGCCATTCCTCAGACACGATGACGAATACATCTGGGGAGCAACAGCTTACGTCCTCTGGACACTTGCCAGCCGTTTGCGAGGCGAGCCCCGAAGGGAAACGATTCGATGAAGAACGAGAATAAAATTCACATTGTAGGGATTGCTGGCGGCAGTGGCACACGATTATGGCCACTATCACGTAAACGACGACCCAAGCAGTTCCTAAACCTACCTGGCCGAGAGTCAACCCTCCTTCAAGCCACGTATCAAAGAGTCTCTGGGCTAGCGGATGCAAGGAGTTGGTGGTTGATTTGTAACGAACTCCACGTTGACGGAGCGTGTGAGTCTCTGCCGATGTTAGACGAGACGCAGATTCTCGCAGAGCCGATGGGGAGAAATACCGCACCAGCGATTCTGTGGGCTGCTCTAGAACTCGAAGCGAGAGGTCAATCGGAGGATATCATGGTCGTGCTTCCAGCGGACCAGGATGTTCAAAATGCGAAAGCATGGCATGATGCTCTGCAGAAAGCGACAGCCGCGGCTAAGGCGGGAGTCATTGTAACTTTAGGGATAGAGCCTACCCGCCCAGATACTGGCTACGGTTACATCCAGCTCGCGAAAGCAGAGGGGACATCCGAAGGATCCTTCCGAGTGCAGGCGTTTCATGAAAAACCATCCAAGGATAAAGCGGAAACCTACCTCGCCGAGGGAAATTATGTCTGGAATGCGGGCGTCTTTGTGGCACGTGCCTCCACATTTATTGCCGAGGGAGAACGTCTCAAACCAGAACTCATTGAAGGACTGCGGAATTTCAGGACGATTCGGAGTGATGGGGGAGACGACCGGGCTGCTTTCGCTCAACTTGAATCTATCTCCATCGACTATGCGATTGCTGAACATGCACAGGATGTGCAAGTCGTACCGGTAGACTGCGGGTGGTCGGATGTCGGGAGCTTCGCAACCTTTGAGAGCTACCTGGAAATGAATGAGCACGGGAACCGTCAAGGGCAAAACGATATTCTTCTCGATTCTCAAGACGTGACGGTATTAGGAACGAGCTCTCTGCGTATTGCCGGCTTGGGATTGAAAGATCTACTCGTCGTGAAGAGTGATGACGTGGTGATGTTGGTCGATAAGGCTCAGGCGGGTGAAACGAAGCGGTTGTTAGCAGAGATGGAGGAAAACGCATGAGAGCTGCTCTTAGGATGCTCGGCCTTGGTGGCTTGCTGGTGTGGTGCTTTACAGCTCTTGCTCAAGGTGATGTTTCTACGGACTCACCGTCAGATAAGGCTCCAGCATCATCGGACCTGCAGGCGGCTCCTGAGAAGCCGGTCAAACCAAGAATTCGACGTGATTCGAAAATCATCGAGAATTTGCAGAAGGTCGAAACTCCAAATGTCGATGGTGTACAGGCATCACAGAGCACGATGCAGCTTCGTCTTCATTTAACGCGCATGGCTGAGCTCGAGTTTATAGGTGAGCTTGCGCGAAAGAATGAAGATGTCGATTTAGGAGCGCGCGTCAACGAACTCCTTCGCTTGGAGCGAAGGCGGTATAAAAATGCTGTGAAACGACTGAAACGCTACACTCGTATGAAAACACAGGTAGGTATTCCATGAAGATACTCTTTGCCCTAGCAGCCCTCATCTTCATTGGGTGCAATCCGTCGAATAAACAAGAAAAGGCCGATGAAACATTTGAGACATCAACGCTCAGCTCAGTTAGAGACCCTGGCGAGGTGAAAGTACTTGATGATGTCTACAAGTCAGCCTTTGAGGCCGCCAAGGCCACGATTACCTACGAAATTGCAAATGCTCGTCTTGATGCAATTGAAGCCGAGATCCAAAAAGAACTTAATGAGGTAGGACCATGAAGAACTGGCCAGAACACATTTTTAGAGCGTACGACATTCGAGGCATCGCATTTGAGGATCTCACCGAGGAGATGGCTTTTACCCTCGGCGCAGCATTGGGCTCACAAACGCGTAAGGCTCACGGTACCAGTCTCGTTGTGGGCCGTGATTGCCGAGAATCCGGTGAGGTCCTGAGCTCGGCGCTCATGCGCGGTATCATTTCAACTGGTATCGATGTTGTGAATATCGGCATTGTTCCAACGCCCGTTGTGTATTGGGCGATTAAGAACCTCAAAGCTTACGGTGGCATTGTTGTGACAGGGAGTCATAACCCTCCACAATACAATGGCTTTAAACTTACCATGGGTGGCCAGTCTCTTTGTGACGAAGATATTCAAGCGCTCAAACATGAAATGGCCGAAGGCGGTTTTTCTGAAGGCGAGGGCACAATCGAGGCACGGGATGTCGTGTCAGATTACGTCTCTGATGTCTTGAGCAGGGTTCGCATTTCGGACAAGTCTTTTAAGGTGGTCGTTGATGCGGGACACGGCGTTGGCGCCATTACTGCGTTGCCAGTCTTAAAGGCGATGAATTGTGAAATCGTTGAGCTCTTTTGTGAGCCAGACCAGACTTTTCCAGCACATCACCCCGATCCAACCGTCGAAGAAAACCTGGTCGATCTCCAGAAGGCTGTCGTCGATACCAAGGCGGACCTTGGAGTCGCTTTCGATGGTGATGCCGACCGCATCGGTGTCGTCACAGCAAATGGACGGATCCTTTGGGGGGACCAACTTATGGTTGTGCTCTCCCGGGCGCTCCTTAAAGAGGAGCCTGGCGCTACCATCATCGGCGAAGTGAAGTGCTCGAAGGTACTTTATGATGACATTGCTAAGCATGGCGGCAACCCAATCATGTGGCGTGCCGGGCACTCCCTTATAAAGACCAAAATGACCGAGACCAACGCCGCATTGGCAGGGGAAATGAGTGGTCATATCTTTTATAAGCAACGCTACTACGGTTTCGACGATGCAACTTATACTGCAGCGCGACTTATTGAACTTCTAGGTGAGACTGAGCAGACACTGGATGAGATGGCTGCCGAATTCCCGAAGACTTTCTCAACCCCAGAGCTGCGCATGGACTGCCCCGAAGACCTCAAGTTTCGTCTCGTTCGCGAGGTTGTAGAGTCACTTGAGAAGCGGGCTGCTGACGAAGGTTTTCAAGTGATTAGTATTGATGGAGCCAGGGTTGAATTTGAAGACGGATGGGGACTGGTCCGTTGCAGCAACACATCGCCAATCCTAGTTCTTCGGTTTGAAGCAGAGAACGAGGCACGACTTACTGAGATTCAGACTTGGCTTGAATCGGAGATTCATCATCATCGCTCTCAACTCGAAGCGAATTGATCAGTCTTCTTTTAGGATTGATTGTCTGAGCTGATGGGCCTTCTCTAAGGTGGAGAGGGCTTCCTGAGGAGACGTCTCAAGTGTCTCCTTGAGATTTCTTAACCGCTCAATAAATTCTTCCAGACTTTTGAGAAGTGCTGGATTGTGCGTGATAACCTCGCCCATTACCTCGGTTGAGAAGTCCGCGTAACGCGTCGACCGAAGAAAACCCGGACCTATAAGCTCGTTTGGAATCTCTTCAAGATGATTCATGAGAAGGGCGGAAAGGGTGTAGGGGAGATGAGATGTCCATGCGACCTGAGCATCGTGATGTTCAGCGGTCATCCAAATTGGTAAAGCTCCCTGGGCCTCCCAGAAATCCGATACCAAGAGTTGAGCTTTAATATTGCCCCGAGTTGGATTGCAGCAGGCCACGCGCGCATCCATGAATAAGTCGGGTCTAGCGGCTTCGAGTCCTCCTCCCGCGTGTCCTGCCATGGGATGACAGCCAATGAATCGATCGTCACCGATGGTGTCCGTGGCCATGGACTGGACGCGTTCTTTAACGCCGGCGACATCAATGACCAGTTCGGAGCCAGTCAGAACCGACGCGAGGTGGGTGAATACAGTGTTACAGGCTCCAAGTGGAACTGCGACCACGATGAGGTCGCAGCCGCTGAGCTCAGAATCAATGCTTTTTTGAATATGTGCTTCTGGAGCGATATCAGCCAAGTTGACGTGACTCTCAACATTCGTCTCTACAACGACAAGCTCAATACCCCGTCTGGACCAAAACTTAACGAGCGAAGCTCCGATGAGGCCGGCACCGATGATTCCGAGGCGTTTCATGTCATCCGTCCGTTAGGCTGTTTCTTTCACTTTTGCGACGACGTTTTCGACGCTGAAGCCGTATTCTTTGAAGATGGTTGAGGCTGGCGCACTCGCACCGAACTTATCAACTGCGATGATCTTACCTTGGCTCCCGACCCATCGATGCCACCCGAGACTTGAACCAGCTTCAATTGCAACCCTTCGGGTTACCTGCGTTGGTAGAACACTCTCTTGGTACGACGCATCTTGCGCTTCGAAGAGCTCCCAGCTTGGCATCGAGACAACTCGGGTTGCGGTGCCTTCAGCTTGGAGTGCAGCCTGCGCTTCAAGTGCCAAATGAACCTCAGCCCCTGTGGACATGAGGATGACTTCCGGTGCCCCATTTGGTGCATCG
>JAYYQC010000221.1:0-4991 GCA_036128675.1 Myxococcota bacterium
CTTTTACTTGTGCTGCGGTTACGCTCATCAATTTCTCCTATGGCGTCGTGATATTTATGCTTGAGCTGGTGCTGTCTCGTTAAGTGACGCAACCTTCTCAACCTTTGGTCCTGTTGAACGCTCATCTTCACCAGCTTCGGCTTTCGGTGCCTCGTCCTTAGCAGGCTGGCTGACCATGTCTTTCTCGAAGCGGCCAGCGCCGTCGATACATGCTTCCGCAACCTTATTTGTAAAGATCTTGATAGAGCGAATTGCATCATCGTTACCTGGGATAACGTAGTCGATGCCGGTTGGGTCACAGTTGGTATCAACCAATGCAACGACTGGGATTCCCAACTTGCGCGCTTCAGCGATTGCGATGTGCTCACGCTTCACGTCGACGATAAAGATAGCGCCAGGAAGCTTGTTCATGCCCTTGATACCGCCAAGGTTACGCTCCAGCTTTTCACGCTCGCGGTTCAGGTTGAGAACTTCTTTTTTGGTAAGCTTCTCGAATGTTCCATCTTCAGCCATCTTCTCGATGTCGGTCAGACGGTCGATACTCTGACGGATGGTGCGGAAGTTGGTGAGGAACCCACCGAGCCAGCGGTGGTTGATGAAGAACTGGTTGGACTCAGTCGCAGACTCTTGGATGATGGTCTGGGCCTGACGCTTTGTTCCGACGAAAAGAACGCGCTCGCCTTTCGAGGTCAAATCGGCGAGGAACTTGAGTGCCTTCTCGAAAAGTGGAACCGTCTTCTGCAGGTCGATGATGTAAACGCCGTTACGTGCACCGAAGATATAAGGCTTCATCCGTGGATCCCACCGGTTGGTTTGGTGGCCGAAGTGTACGCCTGCTTCGAGAAGTTCTCGCATAGAAACTGGTGTCATAATGTGCTCCTTTTAGGTTGTTTCCTCCGCACCCTCTGGCACCAGAAATCAGAACAAGTTCTGACCACCACCGATGCCGCCCGTGAAAGTGCGTGTGTGATCGCGTCAGTTACGACGCGCGCGCGACCTAACATACGGCTACCCATATGGCAATTGAGTAGCGTGGCTGCTCGATCGTGGACTCAGGTTCCGATAGAGCAAGGTCTTTGGATTTCATCGAACCCTTTGGCTATACTGTGGCCTATGTGGAAGAATCCTGAAGAATCTGCAAGAAGACCATTGAAAAATTTGATGTTTTTGAATTTGGTTCTGCTCTTTTCACTCGGGTATGCGACCTCGGCATCTGCGCTGACGCACGATGGTGCGGTGGTCATCCTACCGTTGGAAGGGCGCGGTGGCATTTCGCCCTATGGATTTGTGAGCAATGATGTGGAGCCGGCGCTTGCTGGTCAGGTCAGAGTTGTCGACTCGAAGGGGTATTTTCGTGAACTCCGTCGACAGCGTCTACCGGTGAAGAAGGCGTTTACAAAGCGTGTGATTCTGAAGGTCGCGCCTAAGATCGGTGCAAAGCAAGCCCTGGTTCTCGAGTCTACGACCACCGAAGAAGGTAGTGGTCGGCGGCGCCGGCGGGTTGCTTTACTTCGGGCCGCGATGATCGATGTCGAGAAAGGCGCATCGCTCTTTGTTTACCAATGGCCTTTGCCCGAAGGGAAGTTCACTGCGCGGATCGCGCGGGATTTGGTTCGTCGAGTGCTTGAGGTTCTACCAGAGCGTGCACAGTTCCAGTCAGGTGGTTTCGCTGCAGCCGATGGCTGGAGTGCCGATTCGGTCTCCTCTGATGCATGGTCTTCGGGGGAAAACCGCTGGGAAGAGGAAAAGCCGGAGCCGAGTGCTTCCACAGAGGAGCCTTTCATGACGCCGAGCAGCCCTGAGCCCAGTCCAGTCGCCGCAGAGACATCGAAGCCCGCATCTGCGAATCGAGAAGGACTTGAGGTTGTCGATACGGGCTCGACCGGCACGTTCAACGTCGGCGTGTCGAACCCTTATGAGGACATGTCCGTACCAACCTTCGAAGAGCCCACACCCTCACGAGCCACTGCACCAACGGACCCAGCAGTGGCTGAGGCAACTCCGGTCGTGAGTGCGCCCATTGCCCAGCTTCAAACTGCGGCAGAGGTCGAGCCTCCAGTGGAGCGCCCTTGGTTGAGACTCTCTCTCGGAGGCGGTGCGATGCAGCGCGTGGGGTACGTGCCTAAACCAACCAGCGATGGATCCACCCCAACGACCTATGCTGCATGCTTTTGTGGCCCTCTCGGGGAAATAAATCCAATGTTCGCGAACGTTGCCGGCGTCGTGGAAGTCTTTCCTTTTCGAGTTGGTGGTGGTGATGGACTCGCGCACCTTGGGGTTCAAGCGGATATCTCAGTTGGTTCGGTGACGACCGCCCAAGAAAATGGCGAAAGCTTTAGTTCAACGGTCTTAAATTGGGATGTTGGGATGGTTTACGAGTTTCCACTGTGGAATGAGTTGACCGCACCTGTGTTGAGCATTCTAGCTGGATATTCATCCTTAACCTTTCCTCTCGAGTCGGGACCATTTCCTGGGTTGAGTTATACCGGCCCAAGCTTTGCGATGAGTGGCACCTTGCCTCTTGGGGCTGGCGTCGTTCTTGAAGGCGGCGGTGGTCTCCGCGTTCCTCTAACTGTTACCAGCGATGAAGCAGCCTTCTCAACGGCCGTCAGTGCGTGGGCTTGGACGGCGGAGGTAGGTGTGTCGTATGCGCTTGATGAGCTCTTAGGAGTACCACTTCAACTAGGAGTCAACGCGGAGTTCATGGGGCTTTCGGCGACTTTGACCGGAGAGTCGGTACTCCCCGGTAACGTCGTAGTTACTGAGGCTTCATTGGTGGATGTCTACCGTAGTGTGCAATCCACGGTAGGATTCACATTTTAAAGCCATCGTTGAAGAGGTGAATCTAGCGTTTAAGCGTCTCAATGAGCGAATCTTCGAGAGACGAGCCTTGTTGGATGGATTCGATATCCATGTCCGATTCTAAAATTATGATTAGAGCTTTGCGCAATTGAGCCTTCATTTCATTCGTTGTCTTTGACGGCTCGGGGATGAGCGTCAGTTCTAGGTCATCTTGAGCTACATCCAGACCCAAACTCCGAAGTCTATCGCTTGTGCCCGATGCGATATGTGAGACCCGAACTCTTACATGTTGTCGCGACTGTGTCGCATCTCGCATTGAACCACAGAACTTTGTTTTTCCGTGATCGAGAATAATCAACGCGTCGCAGAGGTCTTCCAACTCGCCCAGGTTATGTGAGGAAATTAGTAGGGTCGTGGATGAGGGAAGCTCCCGGATGATCTCGCGTACTTGATGGGCGTGAACAGGGTCGAGCCCTGCGGTTGGTTCATCGAGAATCAGCAACGGGGCATTGGGCACCAACGCTTGAGCGAGTGCAGCTCGCTTTCGCATGCCGTGGGAGAGTGCCCGGTCGTTTCGGTTGCGTGCATCTTTAAGTCCAACTAGCTCAAGAAGTCGTTCAGCGTTTTCCTGAGCATCGCGCCGACTCATTCCGGCAAGCCGACTAAAGTGCGTCAACGCTTTGTAAATCGTTACGCCGGTTGGAAAATAAGCGTCTTGTGGTAAGTGGCTTACCATGGTCCGATTGGATGAGAACGTGTTCTGTTGGTAATTATTGAACTCGATAGTTCCCTCACGCCGCCGAAGCGCTCCTGAAATAAGAGCCATCAAGGTGGATTTACCTGCTCCATTTGCTCCAACCAATGCGATTCTGCTTGCTGGTTCGAATTGAAACGAAACGTTTTGGAGAGCTTTGGTACTCCCGTATTGAAAAGATAAGTTCTCTATGCGGAAGCTCATGCGAGTGACCTACGTTTCCATAGCAGCCAGGCTATTGTCGTTGGTACAAGACTCATTGCGCTAAGTCCTCCAAGGCTTTGGACGAACACAATCGTGTTATCGCTCCATAATCCATCTTCCCATCTAGACTTTGTGAGAAGCTCTAGAGGGGATAGGATTACCCAATGTTCTGCAAGCCAAGGTATCAGCGACAGAGAAACTAAACAGGCGACTGCGAGAATGAGCGCCGTCATGGAAGACCGTGCTAAGCTCTTGGTCAGAAAGATCCAGCTTTGTGTGTATATAATGAGCACAAGAGCAATCGACTCGAGTCTAAGGAACCCCTCCGCCGATAGAAGTCCCAAATTGCCAAACTGATAAACGTTGACAATGATGAGCGTGAATATCCCAAGGGTTGCGGGGATGAATGTTAGGATGAGAGCGCTGCAGTAATGGGCAACAAACCACTCATTACGGGTGACTCTGAGTGCATAAAAGTGAAAGACACGATTTTGAATGTTCTCAAGACCGTGGTCAAAGGTCGCTGTGACAACGAGGGCAGGTAGGAAAATGGTGACGCCGAGCATCAGCAGAAACGCGATAGGATGTTCTTGATAAAGGACCGCGATACCACCCGGGACATCGTCGCCGACAAACCCAACAAAACGCTCGAAGAGTTGATCTTTAACCATGTCTAGGAGGAGCTCTCCGGTGAGTCCTTCTGATTCAATGTTTCGTTTCGCCCATTCTTCTTCGACGAAATTATTGAACCAGAGCCAGCTCCAGGAAAGGGCGGCGATGACCAGAAAGTACAGAGAGATAACGGCCAGAATACGGCGTTGGGCGACTGCTTGAATGAGCTCAAAGCGTATCAGTTCGGCGACTGTCTTAAATGAGTTCAAAGTCCGTTCCGTCCCTGTTATTCGCTTCATTCCTCCCTGAAGAGAACGAAGACCTCACGGGTTATTCTAGGGCGGCTTGTATCACCTTTTTCAAATTGTCTTCAACGTGCACAGGGTCAAAGGGCTTATCAAGTGAGACGTCGGGAATGGTGTTTGCTGCGCAGTGATTTTTAAATTCGGTAAACTTGAGACCGTGTGCGGTCGACACGACCACTACTTGGTCGCCTTGGGCAATGGTTCCATCGGCCATGCCCTGTTTGATGCCTGCGTAGGCGACTGCGGTATGCGGGCAGAGAAAGAAGCCATGTGTATCGGCTTCACGCGCGGCTTCGGCCAGTTCTTGTTCTGAG
>JAYYQC010000222.1:0-5975 GCA_036128675.1 Myxococcota bacterium
AGCTACCAAAAGTGTAGAGTGTTGGGTCTTCCTCATCGGGCTCAAGTTCAAGTGTGATTTGAGCGGCTTGATTCACACCATCAATGCTTCGGTACCATTGAGAAAAGCTATCAGCACTATCAACCGTCAGAGTACCATTGGGAGAGACTAAGACAGGACGGCCCTGTTCATCGAGCTCCAGTTCGACCGCATCTGCGTCAACGCCTGTTCTATTCTGAAAATCGACATGGGTGTCGGAAAAATCGCGTACGACCCCGGAGAGATATACCGTGTCGGCGAAACTTGCGGTCACAAACCCAAAGAAGCACCCGATAACTATGCCAAGTAAAATCCCGCGTTTCACATTGACCTCCCATGCTTAGCCTTGCGAACAAGACTTAAACTGGCAAGCTTAATCAACATGACTCCGTTTGATTTTCGGACAGATGTACTTCAAAGATCAGGCTGTCGAAATAAGGACTTGAGCGCCGCAAAAAACGCAGCCAAAAGTGCTCCGTTTGGGTAGAGCTCACGCGAACCTATGGAGCTGTCGAACCGCCACAGCCTTCGAAACACGGATGCTGCATAATATTGTCGTCGTAAAAATCGACCATTTGCTGGACGACTTCTGACCGATTACGCAGCGAATCGTGAATAGGCGTTTTCTCAAGTTGCGGTTGTGGATCAAGCTCAAAGCTACCGTCTAGACCTGTATCATAGATAACAAAGGCCGAATCTGCAGCACTCACCTCAGAAATGGTCTGAAAACCATAAGGTGAATCGAAGTCACTCTCGAGAAGAGGTGTACCCGCACCTCTCGCCTGCAAGAGTGTGGCAAAGTTTGGAACCGAGGTATCGGCTACCGCCATTTGAATCATAACTTTTCTATCACTCTTCTCGCGCCCCGGGAGCGCCTCTTGATTTAAAAATCGCACGAAGAAGCCGGGGTCGATGCGATCGAAATGAGTCTGCAGTATCGAAGAGAAGAGCTGCTGATGGAGGGTATCTTCCATAGAGATGTCGAACATGAAAAGGATTGGGGCAAACGGCGCTGCGCGCGACATCATGTGCCCAAAACTTCCGCCACCCACATGAAGGATGGTGCGCTCGACCCGAGGCTCGATCGCACTGAAAACAGTACCGAAGATGGAGCCCATGCTGATCCCCAGAAAGTTTACCTCTTCGGGGTTAAAAATCAGACCGCCCCGCTCTGGATGTTGAAAGAGAGGCTCGTCATCAAAAGCTGAGTCTAATGCAGTGGTAAGTGTGCTCCAATTTACCATCGCTTGAGGAATACGATCGGTCGCAGCAAGGGTCCGCCACAGATGTCGCGAGACCGCCTCACAAAGCAGTCCGATATCGTCCTCAGCCATGCCAATCCAATCAACTGCAAACACGACGCTCTTGCTCTCGTGCGCAATATTTCGAACTGCCCCGCCCAGAGCTTCGCTGCGCTTACCAAAGAACCCGTGACCGAAATGCAACACAGGCGCGGCATCGTCCCGCTCCAAGGCTGACTTAGGGATCACGACGACAAAGGGGTATGTCGCAAAACCCGAGGTGATCACCCGACCCTCTTCGTTTCTCAGCAATGGACTGCCAGGTCCCTCGCCATCCAGCACACTCGGAACACGAATCGTTCCATGGACGAGATGCGCCATACGGTCGTCGTCGGTGGAATCTGTTCCGACGATTTCAATGACTGGCGGGTCGATCGCGTTCACGGCAGCAGCCGCATTGTGTGCATCGAGAACATCGCGCGTCTGCCACTCGGCCGATCCGGTAGTGAAATCCCATGCCAATTGGAGCTCATCGACCTTAAGACCCGCGCGTCGAAGCTCTGGAAAGATCTCGTTTTGATAGCGCAACTCAACCTGCGCACCATCGGTTGTTCCGAGCGACTGGCGTGCCTTCAAGCGGCGAAAGCCCTCCGGGGCTTCGATGACCTCGCCATCAAGTCCCTTCAATCCTTGCATCGCGACCACATAGCGTGTCGTGAGTTCGAGGGGGGCAAGCGGACGAATAATCAGTGACTGGCGACCTTCGGTCGCGCGTGGATCTTGATCTACAAAGTGCGGCACAAGCTCACCTGTCGATGTATTGATGATGACCGTCGTATTCTCTGGGCGGACGCTCTGACTATGGTCACCGCGGATGTTAACGACCTGGCCGGGTGCTACGTCTTCTCCAAGCCACGCAACAATGGGTGGAACCACTGAGAAGCCATCAGCTTCGCGCCACTGGAAGACGTCAGCAAGCTCGCCTTTGTGGTTGGTCGGAATCGCACTCGCTTGCATCGCAATACGTTTCCCGCTGGGCATAGTCGGATCATCGACCAGAAAGTGATCGGACGGGAAAGGCAGCCCACACTCGAGACCGGCTAGAAGCGGCTGACACCCTTCTGGAAGCTCGAGCGGCTCAATCGAAACCTCCTCGGCGCCGCAGGCCAGAGTTCCAGAAACAAAAGCGGACAAGAACATACCTCGTACGAGGTGTCGCGTAACATGGTTCGTCATCGTACATCTCCCCAAATGTAGGGAAATGGTCTTACGCTCACCGACATCTGTCAACGCAATTCCACCGACTCGGAAGTAGAAAGCCCTTATATTTCAGTGATTAAGAAAGACGTGAGGATCAAGAGAAGTTAATTTCGTCAGGAAAACCGACTATTTGGACTTGTATTTGACAGAGCAGCCGTAAGGCTTTGTCTCGCCAACCTTGATCGCTTTTCCAGCTAAACCTTCGGTCAGAGCGTTGCGCACGTAGTTCGTCTTGGTCTTTTCACCCCATGGATCATCATCAATCGCTCCGACATACCGAAGTGTGCCCTCCGGATCGATGACATACATATGCGGCGTCGTCTTCGCGCCGTAGAGCTGGCCGACCTTCCCGTCGGCATCGAGAAGCACGGGGTAATTGATCTGGTGTTTCGCTTGAAAATCTGCCCCCGAGGTCGGCGTTACGAAATGGGATGAGTCAACGGCAAGCCACTCTACGCCTTGCGCGCCAAACTCAGACGCTAACGTGGTCATCGTCTTCTTCTTGTAGTGCCGAACGACAAATGGGCACCCAGGGTTGTACCATTCAAGCACGACCCACTTACCTTTGTTTTGACTCAGCGAGTGAGAGGTGCCGTTGGTATCGGTAAGCTTGAAGTCTGGTGCCTTCTCACCGATTTTAAGGGCCAGGGCCGGCATTGAGACCAGGACCATCAGTCCAAACGCGAATATCTGTCGAAACATAGAAAGACTCTCCTTTTCGGACACCAGTGTCCGACGCGAATGTAATGCCATGCCTACCTCGATGCCACCTTTGATGCGTGAAGGATCAGGTTTGCATGTGATCGGCCCGCCGTGTCAGAACCAACCTATGACTATGGACTACAAAGCAAGCGGTATCCGGCTCGGTCTCGCTCTACTCATAGCTCTCCCAAGCCTCGGCTGGGCGCAGCTCGTTCCCTCTCAAGAACCAGAGCCCATCTCCTACCAATCGAGGCTCTCTGAGCTCCGAAAGACCGAAGTCGCCCTCGATGCAGCCGCGATAGCCGGGGCCAACCTACCGCTTCTCCTGCAGGAACTCGATGTTCAACGGAGTTGGGCACAAGGGTGCGTACGAGATACTGAGGACAGTCTTCAGTCTATTGGAGAGGAACTAACCCTTCTCGGGGATCCAACAACCGGCGAGGATCTACGGGTAACACTTGAGCGGACGAGGGTCGAAAACCGAGTGAAGGTTCTGGAGAGTCAACTCGGCGGCTGCCGACTTCTGATTGTGCGCGCGCAGAAGCTCATGACTACAATTTTAGAAACCCAAACCGGTCAGGCTCGCGCAACACTCCTCACCCGTTCGCAACCACTGTGGGCTTTTGAAGGAGGTCCGATCACAGGCTCGTACTGGCCAACCTGGGCCAATAGTGTATCCCAAAATGAGTCTACCCTCGAATCTCTTTTACTGACGCTTCTGCTGAGCCTAGGAGGTCTGATTCTTGCATTCGGTAGCAAAACTGCTCTTGGTAAACTCGGATCCGGTGTCGTCTTATCGAATCAAGAACCGATGCGACATCGGCGGTACTTTCTCGAAACCCTACGTGATAATTTACCCTTACTTGTCGTGGGCACGATTCTATGGGGCGGCAGCAATGAGATTGACCCCGCCATTGGCGCGCCACTTTTTAGCCTGGGTCGCCTATGTATCGCATTGAGCTTAACATTGAGCATCCTGCAATTATGGACCTACCGCCGAAACGAGATAAATGGAGCGTCAAACCTTACCGGGTTATGGCGTCCAGTCATTCTTGTTACGGCCCTTCTTCTCTTGAGTCTCAACCCAATCAACAATCCAGCATTATCGCCAGGGCTCGACTCAGTGATACGCACAGCTCTACTCGCCGCGCTTCTTGCGGCATCACTCAGACTTAAACAAGCCTGGGCTCCCCCTGAAGCTCTGTATCAAAGTGCCCTGAATTTGGGGTTAGTTATTATCGGCCTGTGCCTTGGAGCAGAGATCCTTGGTTTCCGTAATCTCTCCACTGCGCTCTTTGAAAGATTCGCTTATGCCAATCTTGGTCTCGCATTTACGTTAACCGCAGCGCGAGCGTTGTCAGGCGCACTAACGCGATGGTCGGATCAGACACGGACCATCCGAGACGACAAGCCAGAACTCGAAGCAAACACCCCCTTCTTATCCAACTCAGGTACTTGGGTAGAATTTACAATCAGTATCTCATTCTGGACAATCTTTAGTCTCTATCTCGTGACCCTCCTGGGCTACGGTGACCAAGGATTTTCGGCGCTCAAGCAACTCACGGTTGATGGATTTGCAATCGGTGAATTTCAGTTCGTACCAGGCCGAATTATTTTTGCGCTTTTGGTTCTTTACGCTCTTCTCACATTTACACGGTGGCTTCGGAATCTATTCGAAACAAGATGGATTCAAAACGCAAAGATGGAACGGGGCGCGCGAGACGCCCTAATTACATCACTGGGCTATCTGGGGACCTCGGTTTCTGTTGTCACAGCGTTAATTGTTGCGGGCGTCGATTTCACCGGACTGGCAATTCTTTTCAGTGCGCTCTCGGTTGGTATTGGTTTTGGTCTTCAAAATGTCGTGAACAATTTCGTATCTGGTTTAATTTTACTCTTCGAGCGTCCAATCAAAAGCGGTGATTGGGTGTCGGTAGGTTCGACCGAGGGACACGTTAAAAAAATTCGCATCCGCTCCACTCTGATTCAGACCTTAGACCGTGCCGATGTGATCGTCCCAAATTCAGAACTTATCTCGGCACAAGTAACGAACTGGATGCTTCGAGATAAAATTGGTCGGGTCAAAGTTGCAATTGGTGTCGCCTATGGAAGCGATACTGCTCTTGTGAAGAAGCTCTTGCTCGAAGTGGCGCAAGCCCATCAGGATGTTCTGAGTGCCCCAGTTGAGCACGAGCCAACGGTGACCTTTCAGGACTTCGGGGCAAGTTCATTGGATTTCAGCCTACGGGTTTTTATCCCTGATATTGAACGTCGCTTCATCGTTGCGAGCGACCTGCGTTTTGCGATCGATGCTATCTTTCGGGAAAATAACATCGAGATTCCATTCCCCCAACGCGACCTTCATCTCCGCAGTAGCGAGCTGCCCACTTACCTTCCCAGCCAAGGCTCAACTTCCCAAATCAATGACAAATAGTGCTCGTCCGCTCTGGGTGAGGACGGACCAAAACTTAGAAATGGGCTAATTTTATGGCGCATGCGCCATTTATTAAGCTAAATTATGGACAAAAATAGGCCGATCATGAGCCAAATTTTCTGTAAATTATTTCAACCAGGTTTTAAGCTATTGAAAAATATGATATTTCTATAAATTCGAAAATTTGGCACACACTTTGCTCATAGATACCCGATTCAACAACGAACGAGTTTTTTCGATACGGGGGTATCATCATGAATGCTGCAAGTCGCCTACTTGGCCTCTCCATTGCACTTAGTTTCGCTGTCGGCTGTTCGTCC
>JAYYQC010000223.1:0-2900 GCA_036128675.1 Myxococcota bacterium
GGGCATTCTTGGCACCACAATTGGCTCCGAGTCCGAGTGGTTTACGTTTCTACTCTTTTGTGGCGTACCGTTTTTCGCGGGTCGAACCTCAGCAAGATTGGGGCTCCAAGACCGCGTCTTCTTTATTCCGATTTGGGGGATTGGGATGCTTGGAATGAGCACCTTCGGGCTTCTTCCTGTGGGGGTCCCGGATTATCTGGCCTGGCTCCCGGGTGCGATCGGAATTGGATTGCTTCACCCCTATTACAAAACCAAGCTTGAGCAACGATTGTGGGACAAGGCTGTCGCAAAGTGCCAAGATTTATCAGACGAAGACTCACAAAAACAATTTTGGAAGCAGATTAAAAACGTCCTCTTCTTTCCGGAAAAGACTCCCGCGAGCGAAGCGGTCATTCAACATAACCTAACACTGATTGAACGCATGAGAGGGCGAGTTGCCGGAGGTAAAGAGGTCGAAACGCTCGCATATGAGACATTGAGCGTCCTCGAAGGACTACTCCAGTTGCAGGCTCAGACTATCAAGGTGGATCCCGATACTCTTTCGGACGAAGAACGGAAGAAGGTAGAAGAACTCAACCGAACGACGCTGAATCAGGTTGCCTTGGTTCATCAGCTCGCAGGCGTTCAAGCGGGCTTCTAGGGTTTTGGGCCTCCTTGGTTGGGGCCACACGGTCATGCTGCGTTCCCATCTCGAGCCGAACATTTAGTTTCTGGCCAATTTTGCTGACAAGGCCCTTCATCTCAAGGGTCTACTGCGTAGTCGATCAAGAGCCAAGAAAGTTGAAAGTGGGGGTATGGGGAATGCATTTAGTGTTAAGTATCTGATTTTTTGTCTTTGATATTGTTCATCCGCGCGTGTGGCGAAGGTTTAAGCTGCGTCGATCCAGGTGCATCTCTTGGATTCGAAGTCGGGACACTCTGTCTCAAGGATGCTGATAACTCGCTCTCTGGTCTTGCTTGCTTCGGTAGCGCATTACCAGGTGGTGATTCATTGCCTGGTTTTCCTTAACGGCGGCGAGAGTCCTTGCTCGTTCTTGGTTTAGAATGAATGAGGGCTCCCCAGCTCGCTTACGTCGGCTCTCGCTCGAGTAGCACCGGTGTTTTCTCTTCAGCCTTGTCGTGACGGGTCTTGGTGAAGTTACAGACCTTACCTTCCTCGAGGCAGATCTCTTTGACCTCTCGGATATAATTCGGCACATCCCCGAGCGGCATGACCTTCTCTGCAACTTCTTCATCCGTCGATGCTTCCCCTGGTCGCATCGTACTCTTTACGATGCGGACGAGGTAGGGGATTTCGTCCGACTCATCTTCTGCCCGTGCCTCTTCGGTCTCAAGCTCAGCTTTTGCTTGGACCAGCTGTGATGAGAGCTCCTTCAGTTCCGCGTGGATTGAATTGATTTTACGCGTGCTTTTCGTTTCGCTCAGCTGCTTCTCGAGGAGTTTTTGATGCCCTTCCAGCTCTTTTACTTTCGCGCGTTCTTCCTGAAGCTGCTCAGCGATGATGACCTTCTGATCTTCCTCAACTTCCTGAATCAGCTCCCACTCAAGGCGAACCTTGTCGTGGTAGGACTCCCACTTGCTACGAAGCGTTTCGTCTTGGGTGATGTGGGCGAGTAGCTCCGCGAAGCGCTTAGTCTGCAGAACCGACGCCTTATCGTTCTCGATCTTGAATGACTGGTAGAGCTGTTCCGAGTAATTCTTGGTTACCTCGGTTCGGAACTTTAGATTCTCCATCATGGTCTTATTTTGGTGCTCATAATACCGCCACACCCAGTTGGCGCTTCCGGCCAGGAGTCCGCCCATCACACTCACGATAACCCACTTAAAAAATCGGTTTTTCTCTTTCACCGCTTCTAGCTGCACTTGATGCAGAGCGATGATATCCTGTGGGGTCCAACGCTCGAGAGGAATACTGGGAACCTGAATTCCATCCACTTGGAGGTCAGCACCTAAGATGCCGTATTCACGACGACCGGCTTCATTTGATTGGTTCTCATTCTCAGACATCGAGTAAAGGCTCCCTTTATCTCTCAGATGGTCTCGGGGCTCTGTCACGTTGAAGTCAGTGTCTAAAGAAATCCGCCTCTTTAGCGCGGGTGGTTTGTGGAGCATCCATTGATCATTGTGCCGTGGTGAATACACTCTCACTATGAGTACTAGGCGAGGTATTGGGGTTGACGGCTGTCCAGCCGGATGGGTGATGGCGCAGGTAGAGGATGGCCGCGCTTTACCGGTTGAAGTGTATACATCGGTCGTCGAGCTCTACCAGGTCGCCAAAAGCCGTACCTCGGTCTTGTTGATCGATATGCCTATCGGTTTAAGCGAGGGAGGGCGTGAGGGGCGGGTATGCGACCAGCTTGGCCGGGAAGCTCTCGGCCCAAGGAGAAGCTCGCTTTTTCCAACGCCGTCTCGACCGGTTCTCTCGGCACCCACGTATGAGGATGCTTGCCAAGCACATCAGTCGGTGACTGGCATGAAAATATCGAAGCAAGCCTGGTTTTTAGTTCCTAAAATCAGAGAGATTGACACATTTCTGCAGGGTGACGCTTACGGTCGAACCCGATTACGGGAGTGCCATCCGGAGCTGGCTTTTATGGGGCTCAACCGCGGAGAACCGATGGCCTATCCCAAAAAGCATCCGCTCGGGTTTCTCGACCGCCTCCGTGTGTTGGAGGCGAAGGTTGATGGGGTTGAGGATGTCTTGCGCGACGCGGTTGCGCGCTTCGGCTCGAAGGAATTGGTCGTGGACGACGTCCTAGACGCAATGGTCCTGGCTTATCTCTCAAGCTTGGGGCCACGGGCTTTATCGACGCTCCCCAAATCACCGCCGAAAGACGGCTGTAGTTTGCCAATGGAACTGGTATACCTAGAAACGAGCTAGGTCATTGAGCCAACCCTGG
>JAYYQC010000224.1:0-6863 GCA_036128675.1 Myxococcota bacterium
CCATGCCTGCATCTTCTGAACTCCTCCTGCGCGACCTCGACGAAGGCGTGCTCACCCTCACGATGAACAACCCCAAGCGTCTCAATGGCTGGACCATGGAGATGATGGATGCCATCAAGGCTGCGTTTAAAGAAGCTGCAACCAACGACGATATCAAAGCCATTATCCTTACCGGAACCGGTAAATATTACTGCGCTGGCGTAAACCTTGGTGCCACCCTGAAACTCGACCATCCCAAAAAGCTCCACGGGATGATTGTCGAGCATAATCAGGCGCTCTTTGACGCGTTCCTAGATTGCCCAAAGCCCATCCTCGTGGCGGCCAATGGCCCAGCAATCGGCGCAAGCGTGACCTCTGCAACTCTTTGCGATGGTGTGATTGCATCGGAGAACGCCACGTTCTCGACGCCTTTCTCAGCACTCGGGATTGTTCCAGAAGGCTGCTCAAGCGTTCATTTCGCCCGCATCATGGGCGATGCCAACGCTCAGCGCATGCTTGGCGAGGAGGGCTGGAAGCCATCTGCGCATGAAGCCAAGGAAGCGGGGCTTATTCAGTGGGCGACCAGTCAGGCAGATCTCATGACCGAGGCTAAGAAGATTGCCAAAGGCTGGGTTGCTGAAGGCGCGACGCGCACATACCGCGGTGGAAGCACCAAGCAAGAGCTCAAAGAGGTCAACGCGCTCGAATCGGTCGCACTAGCAGACGCATTCTTGGCTGCTCCCTTTATGAAAGCCCAGTTCAAGTTCCTGCTCAGCAAGAAGAAACATGGCCCGGCCGCAATGTTCGGCGCGATGCTCGTGACACGCCCGCTCTGGTCGCGGCTGCTCTAACTTTTCTCGCCTCAAACCTACTTTTAAGTCGATAACTGTTGGCAAACCTGATTTTCCTGCGTAGAACCCGGACATCGAGTCAATCCAGGGGGTTCACATGGGGCAGTCTCGTCGTTCGTTTTTGAAAACTACCACCGCTCTTGCAGTTGGAGCCGCGGTCGTGCCGCGCGTTCTTCAGCCATCTATCGCACAGGCTTCGAAGCTTGGCGCGCTGATCCCGGATCCAAACGGCATCCTCGATCTACCAGCCGGCTTTCGCTACACGCTCATCGATCAGCGAGACGATGACATGTCGGACGGCTACAAGACGCCCGGCTTACACGATGGGATGGGCTGCTTTGCCGGTCCCCGTGGCGAGTATATTCTGATGCGCAACCACGAGGTCGCCGCGCTGGACGCCCCCAATGGACCATTCAAGTCGGGTCAGCGTCCGCCTGATGAAATGTACAATGAGATTGCGATGGGTGGGGTGACCCGCGTGGTCGTCGACCCCAAGACCGGAGAAAAGATTTCGAGCAACCTAGTCCTCGGCGGCACGATTCGAAACTGTGCTGGCGGAACCAGCCCGTGGGGTTGGCTCAGCTGTGAAGAATCCGACGATACCGGCCATGGCTTCGTGTTCCTCACCAAGACCGACGCAGAGAGCATTCAGTCGCCGCAGCGCATCGACGCCTATGGCCGATGCTACCACGAAGCCGTGGCCATCGATCCCGAGACCTATGTCGCCTATCTCACCGAAGACCGAGACGATAGCTGCCTCTACCGAATGGTTCCGAACTCAATGGACACACCATTCGAAGGAAAGCTTCAGGCTCTGAAAGTGGTCGATGAAGACAAAGCCGATCTGGGTACTGGTCGACTGGTGGGTGATCGGTGGAAGGTTGAGTGGGTCGACTTGGAAGACCCAAGCTCGCCCGACGATACGCTTCGCTACGATGGCCAAGCGCTCGGTGCGGCAATCATCCGTCGCGGCGAAGGCATCGCGTACCATGATGGTGTTATTTACTTCTGCTCTACGAGTGGCGGTGAGCTCGAGAGTGGCCAAATCTTCAAGTTTACGCCTGCAACCCAAGAGCTGGAGCTCATCGCGCAGTCCGATGACCCAGATATCTTGGATATGCCCGACAACATCTGCGTGGCCCCTTGGGGTGATATCTACATGTCTGAGGATGGTAAGACCGACCAATATATCCGATTCCTTGATGCCGACGGGCAGGTTCAGGATTTCGCGCGTAACGCGCTCTCGGAGAGTGAGCTCGCGGGTGTCTGCTTCTCACCTGACGGCCGCGCACTCTTTATCAATATTCATAAAGATCATCGTACTTATATGATTACAGGGCCCTGTCCTGAGGTGTCCGGGCTTGGTGTTTCCCCGGAAGACGCCACCGCCGGTTGCAGCGCGCTTGGCAGCCAATCGGCCGTTTTGGCACCGCTGGCGGCCCTTGCGCTGCGCTGGGCGACGCAAAAATCGACCGGGCAAGACGAGAGCGTCTAAATCTTGGGTACGCACCCTTTTCACGGTTGGCCGACTTCCTTAGAGTAAGACAATGCCCGCTAGGGGGTTTTGGGGAGAATTGAATGAAGTCGTTTTCATGGCGGGCCGGGCTGGGGCTTATCGCACTTGTTGGGGCACTTGCAGGGTGCACCAAGGACAAAGCTGCCTGCACCGGTGTCGACCTCAATGGCGATGGGACCTGTGAATCGCTTGACGCAGACTGGAGCGCCACTGCCTCCATTGTACCGGGTGAGTCGCGCGAGAATATCTACAACCTTGAGCCTCAATGGGTCGAGACACTCCGCAAGGAGGGTTATGACCACGCGCAGGTCTGGCCGGTCACTGTGAGCGGCCTCTTCATACCCTACGATTCCTTTTCGACTGCGCTCGATCCCAACAGCACGGACGCCGAGCTCGAAGAGCTACGAGAGCTGACCGGGCGCCTTCTGGATTTCTCTGATGAACCGTCACTCTACGCCTGGCTTGGTCTGCCCGCTTATAATGAGGGCGAAACAAAGCTGCCGTACAACGTCACCCGACCGGTTGGCCAACCCGACCACCTACCGATGGGCGCAGGTGTGATTGGCACCGAGTGGGGCGATGCGCTGACCTTCTCATGCAGCGCGTGCCATGCCGGTCGATTCTTGGGCAAGACTGTGATGGGCCTCCAGAACCGCCAGCCCCGCGCCAATAAGTTCTTCGCAGTGAGCCAGACGCTTCTGCCTGCCCTCGATTCGAGTGATTACAACGACCTCACGAACGCCACCGAGGATGACGAGTACATGCTCGAACGCTCGAGTGACCGCTCACGCTCGATTGGGGTTCAGGTCCCGGTCAACCTGGGGCTTGATACCTCGCTGGCGCAGGTCGCGCTTAGTCTCGCGCTGCGTGAAGATACGCCCTATGCTGATATCACCCGCGATGCCTATCGCAACCCACGCTACAACGGTCTTGAGGATTATGTCTCAGATAGTAAGCCGATGCCTTGGTGGACAATGAAATACAAAACCAAGTGGCTGGCCGATGGCTCTATCACCGCGGGCAATCCGATTTTGACCAATTTCCTCTGGAATGAGATTGGCCGGGGTACCGACCTCTATGAGCTTGAAGCTTGGCTCGAGGACAATAGTCGCGCGGTCGATGCATTGACGGTGGCAATCTTTGCGACGCCGCCACCTCGTTGGACCGATTTCTTCGCGGCCGATACGATTGATTTAGCAGCAGCGAAGCGGGGCCAGGCCGAATTTCAAGGTCGCTGTGCGTCCTGTCACGGCACCTATGAAAAGGCCTGGGATGGCGCAGATGCGGTGAGCCTCGCCGCTGCCGATCTCTTGGAGACGACCAAGGTTATCTACCATGCCGAAACGCCTATCTTCGATGTCGGAACAGACCCCCAGCGAGCCCGCGGTATGGAGTATTTCGCAGAAGCGCTCAACGGCTTGGCAATTTCGGAATGGATGAAAACCACCGTTGAGGTGCAAGAAGGTTATATCCCGCCACCGCTAGAAGGGATCTTTTCGCGGTATCCATACCTCCATAACGGAAGTGTGGCGACGCTCTGTGAGCTTCTCTCACCGGTTGAAGAGCGCAGTGTGAGCTTCTACCAAGGACCTTCGGAGGATGCAGCCACAGATTACGACGCGGACTGTGTTGGGTATCCGGTGGGTGATGCAATCCCAGCGGCCTGGGCCGAGATTGAGGACGGGCTGGTCGATACCCGCGAAGAGGGCGTCAGCAATCAGGGCCATGCGTTCATGTTGGGCGAGTATAATGGGTTACCTGCCCTTACACCTGAGGCACGCTCTGACCTGATCATGTTTCTAAAGACCCTCTGATCCTCTAAGCACTCACACTTGCTCCGGATTCTCGGTTCGTAGGACAATGCCTAACCGGGAGGCTCATCCATGAGTGAATACATCGAGGGCGGTAATTTCGCGTCGTATATCTTGAGGCACGCTGAGACCCAGCCTGATGCGCTTGCATTGGTAATCCCGACCAGCTGGGATGGCGATGCGGGGCAAATCGTTGAGGAGCGGGTCACTTATCGCGGCTTCGCACAACGTACCCGCGAGCTCATGACTGGCTTTCAGAAATTAGGCCTTCAGGCCGGCGACCGGGTGATTGTTCTCTTCCCGCTCTCCGTCGACCTCTACGCGACGGTTGTTGCGCTCTGGGCCCTGGGTGTGGCCGTCGTTTTTATCGACACCGGCATGCCGCCTCAGAAGATCAAGCAAGCGATGGAGACCGCGAATGCGAAAGCCATTGTCTCCATTCACAAGCTTCTAAAGTATCGCTTTCTCCTCTGGCCGCTTTTCAAAATCAAACACAAGATTACCCGCGAAAAGCCAGGGCTCATGCTGAAGCCGTTTTCGGTCCTCGAGGGAGGTGACCCAACCGCAGCACCCGATGCAGTCACGCGCGAGGCAGGCAACGAGGCTTTAATTTCGTTTACCTCTGGAAGTACCGGCCGCCCCAAAGGTGCCAATCGGACCCACGGCTTACTGACGGAGCAGCATATTGCACTGAAAAACGAGTATCCACCCAAAGAGGGGCAGGTAGATATGACCTGCTTTCCGGTGGTCGCGCTTCATAACCTCTGCTGTGGCACCACCACAGTGATGCCCGCCGTTGACCTCGCCAATCCGGCCGGTGTCGACCCCCGTCTTATTGTGAAACAACTTGGCGACTACAAGATCAATACGCTCACCGGTGCACCAGCCTTCGTTGGTAAAGTTGTAGACGAAGTTCTCAAACAAGAGCTTTCCTTCCCCGGCCTCTGGCAGCTCGGTTGTGGCGGGGCACCGGTCACATTGGAGCTCTGCGAGAAGGTGCTCAAGGCATTTCCCGAGACTGATTCACAAGTTATTTATGGCTCAACTGAAGCTGAGCCCATGGCCCACGCCTCAATGCGGGATGCGGTGACCATCAAAGGCAACGGCTATATGGCTGGGAAGCTGGCAAAATGTACAACAATGGAGCTTGTGAACCTGCCTAAAGAGCTGCCAACTATAGAGAAAGATGGTCTTAGCGCTTATCGCGTCGATGATGGTGCGATGGGCGAGATCTGTGTCGCTGGGCCACACGTTAACCCGGGTTATATCGACAATCCTGCCGCCAATCGCGAAACAAAAATTTTTGAGCCCGATGGTGTAGTTTGGCACCGTACTGGAGACCTCGGTTACTTTGATGGTGACCAGCGCCTCTGGCTAGTGGGTCGCGTGAAGGACCGTATCAAGTACGGTGACCGCATGATGGACCCTTTTCCGGTCGAGGTGAATCTCGAGGCCGACGCCAGTATCGCCCGAACAGTCGTGATGGACGGCGAAGCGTTCCCACACGGGATATTACTCGTCCAGCCTAGCTCTGGTGCCGAAAGCGAAAAGCTTGCGCTCGAGGTATCACGCCGGGTACTCGCGGAGAACAACTGCCCTGAAATGGTGGTGAATCTCATCGAGACCATCCCAGTAGACGCACGCCACAACAGTAAAGTGGATCGCCCGAAGCTGCGGAGCTGGCTCAGTAATAACTATCAGGGTCCCGATGCCTGGCTGCGTGGGGAGTAAATGCTTACACGCTGGTTGTTAAAGCTCGCTGATGTTCAGCACACCCAAGACCCCGAGGTCATCGAGGAGATTGGCCGTTTTCGGTACAATATCTACGTCAACGAGTTTAACTTTGCTGCACACCCGACCGCGGACCACGAGCGCGGTGTCATCTTTGACGACAATGACTTCGACGACAACGTCCATCACTTTTATACCGGCACCCGGGCTGAGATGATGAGTGTCTTTAAGTTTCGTGTCTTCAAAGCAGGCACGGTGCCAGCGGACTTTCAAGCTAAATTCTCGGTGGACAGATTCCCAGATTGGGAGGACTTAAATGTCGCTGAGGTAAGCCGGATGATGATTCGAAAGACTCTGAGGGGCCAGGCGCTTTATGCGTCTATGGTCTATCAGGGATTCGAATTCCTCGCCGAAAAGCATCAGACCGACCTGGTCTTTCTCTACTGTCTCCCCGGACTGGTGCGGCATTACCTTCAACAGGGTTGCCGTCTTTATGGCGCAGAGGTCGATGGCGTGCAGCAGATGGTCCCCTTGGTCATCGTGATGTCTGATGCCGCGCACTTTAAAAAGACCGGGGCCATCGTTAAAAGCGTATGCACCCGCCATTATGGCAAGGGCAAGAATCGACTCATTGATCTCGAAAAAATTCGACCACTCTTTGACCCTTCAAGCCAGCAAGTCGACTTTCGTCGACACGAGGTGGTCAAACGTTTAAATGAGCTTTCTCACCAATCACCGAAGCCCCTCGTCCTCAAGGGTTTAGCGGATAAGCAAACCGCGCTTCTTGCCCGCTCCGGCTTTGTTATCAAGAGCGCCCCAGATACTCTTATCACCACCCAGCAGGTTTACGACCGCGAAGTCTACATCGTGTTGGATGGCCGCTATGTCGCCATGGCCAACGGTAAATTCCTGTGTCATTATGAGCCCGGCGATGTATTTGGGGTGGAGTCCTTTTTTGCAGCCGACGGCCTGAGA
>JAYYQC010000225.1:0-11154 GCA_036128675.1 Myxococcota bacterium
AATTCGAACCCATCGCGGCGATTTTCACCGTTTGACTCGAGCCTCTCGTTGAGTGCTGGTTCGCTCTTCAAAGATGAAGATGTTACCGGGATCAACGTATCTGGACGCTTCTCGTGGGCATTGCCGACCTCGTACGAGAGCATCAACACCCGCAAGAAGTGGGGCGGTCTTTCAACTGGCCTGACTTTCTCTCGCGCATGGGGCGGCTTCAACGTGAGCGTCTCAACTTCCTACTTCAAGAGCTTCCACAGCTCGAAGGTTCCTCTGGCCCCGACTGAAATCTACCGGGCGAGCGACCTAGCAACTGTAGACGGGGACGTCGCTTTCATCGAGCGCGGTTTCGCGAACACCAGTTACGGGTTCTCGCAAGGACTCTCGCTGGGTTACAGCTTCCTAGACAACTTCTCGGTTGGCTACAACGTGGGCATCGCCAACTACTTTAAATACGACATCATCCCAGAAGACGATGTCTACACCCCTGAGGGCTCCGACCTCGACACGGGTGCAGGACGGTTGGATGCTCTGAGTGCAGGCTTTTCCTTTACCTGCAACGTGGCAGGACTTTTGGAAGACGTCGTGGAACTCCCGACCTCCCTGAGCGCGACGTTGGCTGCATCAGCCAGCCATCCGGCTCAGACCCCAGACAACAAGGGTTTCATCTTACCAGTCGTATTTAATAATTTCGGTAATCGGGCGGCGAATAACTACAGCTCGATCAGTCTCTCGTTGACGGCGGCATACTAATGCGCACCGTTAATACACACTTTGATGTTCGTATGCGGGCAAAGTCCCGTAACTCATTTGGAGGAAACATGATGCGGCAAAAATCGCTCATTTTGGGGCTCGGAGTCATCCTGAGTCTGGTGTTCGGAGTCGGATGTGCCGGCGACCAAGAAGATATCAACTTGGTTCAGCCTGGTTATGTTAAGAAGTCCGATCTCTTGGGGAAATCTTGGTACTACCGTAAGACGGTTGTCGATGGAGCTGAAACCAACAGCTACCTCGGAGCAGGTACTGGTAGCCTTTACGTCATCGAACGCATCCGCTTTGATGTCACCAAGGGCTCGCTGATTGCTTATAAAGACTACGCATCAGTCGAAGGCGCACAGCTAGACGCAGACGACGGCGAAGTTGCAAGCGAATACGGTGCACCCGTCGCGATTTGGCCAATTCAGTCTCACTTCGACATTCGTCGCTCGTATAACTCTGCGACAGCCGAAGAGACCAACGTCATCTCAGAAAACACGGAACGCGACTGGAATGAGCGCGAGTACATGCGTGTTGGATGGAGTAGCTTTTCATTCGATTCGAATCAGCTTCTTCCTGCGCTGTACACCGCGGTTACAGGACGAGACGATGAAGATGCGGCGACAAGTCCATTTCGTGCACGTCTTACCCCCGAAAAGGGCTTCTTTGACTTCGTAGCATACCACATCGTCATTCCTGACTACATGACCTGCTACTACACCCTCGGTCTTTCACCGTATGCTTGCGGTCAAGCTGAGACACGCGTTCGACACGCGTTTATGGCAGTCGATGAAGAGCGCGAAGCTGGTTATGAGCCACTGGACTTCCCAGACTCAGTTGTTCTCCACGACGACAACGGCAACCCACTCATCGATCCTGAGACCAACGAATTCGTTCGCGAAGAAATCTTTGGACGCTTCGGTGCCTTCCGCAACGAACGTTATACATACGACCAACTTCGAGGCCGCACCGAGAGTGGACGCGACTTGAAAGCGATTCGTTTTGACATCTGGGACCGCAGCATCGACGCTGACGGCAATGTTATCCCTTACACCGAGCGAAGTGTTCGCCCGGTCGAGTACTACCTCAACTTCGACTTCCCAGCTGATCTCCTAGAGACTGCAGCCGAGGTTGCGGAAGAGTGGAACCTCGCATTCAAAACAACTGTTGCGGCGGTACAAAACAAAGACATCAGCGAAGTGCCTGATGTGGTCATCCTCCGTGAGAACACCTGTACCCTCAACAACGTACAGGCTTACTTGGCGAGTCATAAAGACGTAAACGACGCGGTAATGGCAGAGCTATCCGGCGTCGACATGAACCTTGAGACGCTCGACAACTTCTGCGCAGCTACAGAGTACTACTCGCAGTCGCTCGACGATGCATTCGTTTGGGAGCAAATGGGTGACCCACGTTTCAATATGCTCTACTGGATCACCGACCGCACACCAAGTGGCTGGTCTGGTTATGGCCCAATGTTGGCTGACCCAGAATCTGGACGTAACGTTGTTTCGACATCGTACCTGATGGGTTGGACCATCGAGCGCTCAGCCGTTCGTGCGGCAGAATACATCGCTTACATGAATGACGAGATCTCGGTCGAAGACCTCATTCAAGGCAAGAACGTTTCTCTTGGGTACCGCGGCGACGACATGACTCCACCGGACCTCGAAGATAACTCACAGATCATTGAGAATGGCGAAGAAGAAGCAGCCGCTGAGTTCCTTGAGAGCCTGGAAGCACGCTTCTCTGCGCTGGAAGTGAATGGCCGCGACCTTCTGCAGCCAATCGAAAACTCAGCGCACTTCGAAGAGCGCCTTGCGCGAATCCAAGGGACCTCGCTTGAGCAAGAACTTTTCCGTGAAGAAGACTTCCTTCTTGCGGGACGTGGAGATTGGATGCCTGGGCAGCCAGTAACCGCAGCTCTGATGAGCGAAGCCTCTCAGCTTCACTACCGACGCGCCAAGCGTGAGCGCTACGAAGAAGCCGAAAGACTTCGCGAAGCACAGACCATGTGTCCTGTTGCACAACTCGATGACGCATTGGTCGGTCTTGCTGAAGAGCTTAAGGATGCAAGCTGGGATGAGCGAGTTCTCTACCTGAAGCGCGCCATCTTCAAGGCTGTTGCGATTCACGAACTCGGCCATAACTTCGGCCTTCGACACAACTTCTCTGGCTCATGGGATGCAGTAAACTTCCACAAAGAGTTCTGGGATATCGAAGATGCAGGGCTGACCACTGAAGAGAAGCTTCAGAACCGTCAGACCGAATACATGTACAGCTCAATCATGGACTACCATGGGAAGATCAACGCAGACTTCCAAGGTCTTGGTCTCTGGGACAAAGCGTTTACACGCTTCGTTTACGGACAGTTGATTGACCAGTTCGCGGATACTTCTATCGCTGGTGGTGACGCTCTTAAGCAGTTCCGATTTGAGAACGACTATAAGAAAGTCACGACTTATACTGGTGGAACCGACAAGCTTCACGACCGTACCTACGTTACCTTTGACTGGAACAAGGACAAGTTGACGAAGACCGAGGTCGACGCCCTTAAGGCGAACGAAGTACCTTACCTCTTCTGCTCAGATGAGCGCCGACGCTGGAAGCCAACCTGTAAGGCATTCGACTTTGGTGCGAACTACCGTGAACTTCAAGCTCACCGCTATGTCAGCTACAAGAACTACTTCGTATTCTCTAACTTCTTGAGAAATCGTCGCAGCTTGCAGATCTGGCAAGTGGCTGGACGTGGGTACTCACGGTTCCGTGATATCGTTACCGAATACCAGAACATGTACCTCTACCGAGCGAAGCAGGAAGAATACTTCGGCGATACGCCATTCTTCTCGACCGACCTCGGTAAAGATATGGCGACAGCGACTGCACAAGGTTTGAACATGATGACTGAGGTCTTCGCGATGCCGGAACCTGGTCGTTATTATCGATGTGAGAATCCAGATAACCGTGAAGAGAAGTTCTGGTACCCAAGCTGGTACATCTCCTACAGCTCACTTGAGCAGGATGACCCAGAAAATCCAATCGGATACGGTACCGATGGCGAAGAGTGTCTGATGCTCTCTTCTAATAGTCGCGTAATCGGTCTCGGTGATACTGAGCCGCTCTTCCTCGACTTTACGCCTGACTTCACCGAATGGGAATTCCAGTATGTAGGTACTTACTGGGACAAGTCAGATGCTCTCATCGAGCTTCTTGACCCTCAGGCATTCTTCTACCGTGAGAACCTCAACGAAGATGAGCGAATGCTCAGCATCAGCCCTTACCGTCTTTACCAAGGCGAAATTGCGAAGCTCCTTCAGTCAGTCATTATGGCCGACAAGAAGAACCTCGCGAGCTTCGCTGCAGTTGACCCTGCGGACGATACCTTCCGAGCATTTAGCCTCGTAAATACTGATGAGACACTGGACCGCTTCGAGCAGCCAGGTGATGTCTTGGACGGCCTCGAAGGTTATCCAGTCATTCCACCTCTGCCGAGCAACATGCAGCGTTTCGGTCTTCTTTACGGCCTCGCGTTCCTCTCTTCTCCGATGGACGAAGAACTCGATTTCGCGAAGTACAGCCGAATCGTTCTGAAAGGGAGCATGGATGACGTTGCAGCCTTCGGTGATGATGCCGCCAACGATGGTCTCGACATCGCTGAGTGTCGTCTACCTGAATCCGGCAAAGTCTACCGAGCACGTCAGACTCGCGACGGCATCGACATCGGTTATGACCTGATCAATCAGTGTCAGGCCTACGTTGATACGTTGGAGAACCTGACCATCGAAGGTCTCAATGATGACCGAGATGCACGGGATGCAGCTGAGTTGGCTTGTGATGATGCAACGGCTGCTGGTGCCGCCGACGCAGATGCCCTCTGTGAAACATATCGTACACTTCGCGATGCTTACCGACAGGATGCACGGGCATATAGCCGCGCAAGCTTCGGTCTCGTGAAGATGGATCAGCTACTTCAATATGCACGTCGAGCTCACATGACGTTTGAGCACGGCATCGGCTACTAAGGAGAAACTGATGAAAACGACGCAAAACACTACACGTAGTCTTTTGAGCGGGAGAAAAGCTGCTATGAGACAATGGATTCAAAGTCTTACCCTAGCCGCAGTCGCAAGCTTGACGTTTGTCGCTTGCGGTGGGGACGTAACCGACATCGATCGGACCCAACCTGACCGCCTAGAGAAGTCTCTCTTCGAAGGCGAGTGGTATATGCGGTCGGTTGTAACCGGTTCTGATTACAATCAAAGTGCCATCTTCGAGGGCCTCGAGGGTGACATGGACCGCGTCCGATGGGTTATTGACGAGTATACTCTGTCTGCCTATCGAAGCTACGAGTTCATCGAAAACGCTGAAAGCGGCAACGCCGATGTTGAGTTGAACGGTAACCCACTGGCGAAGTTTCGCATTCTCAGCCACTTCGACGTGATGCGTGAGTACTCCAAGTCAACCGGTGAGCAGAACAACGTTATTTACGAAGATACGACCTTCCGACCATGGTACGAGCGCGAGTTCATCCGTGTCGATTGGGCCGTGAACCTCGTAGATGCGGTTCCAAACGGGACAATCGGTGGATTCTTGAACTACTACAGCCCAGTTAACTACTATGTCTCAGAAGGCGAAGGCATCGATAATCCTGACCGCGTTGAGGTTAAGGAAGACATTATCAATGTGACCAATTACTTCTTTATGACGCCTGACCCTTACATCTGCTACTACGCGCTCCAAGACTGGAACTGCGGTGGTTCAGTTGCGAAGGTTCGCACATCATTCTTGAAGGTTCCTGAAACGCCTGATTACGATAAGCTTTACTACCCTGACTACGTAAACATCTACGATGAAGAAGGTCAGCCAATCGTCGAGTGTAGCAGTGTAGACCCAACAAACTGTAATTACCGCACCGAAGGTATGTTCGAGCGATTTGGTTTCTTCCGAACGCAGCGACAAGCCTACGACGATGAATTTGGTTACACTTACAATAACCGTATTTACCTCGCTAACCGTTGGAATATCTGGAAGCAGAGCTTTGACGAGCTTGGCAACCTGATTCCAATGCAGAATCGTGAGCCAGGCGTTGTGGTTTACCACACCAACCCAGACTTCCCTGAGGAAGACGGGCTTTGGAACGAAACCAAGAAAATTGCTTCAGATTGGGATACCGCATTCCGCCGCACAGTAGCCGCGCGAAAGTCAATGTCGGGCACCCCGGTCAGTGCAGACGCAATCCCATCTATTTATCGGGTAGCGAAGAACAACTGCCGCATCTCGAATGTTGAGTCATACGTAGCTGCGAACGGTCATGCCGAAGCGCTGGCTGAGTACGGTATTACCGACATCAAGAAGGGTAACCTAAAGCGTGCGTGTGCGGTTCTTGAGCACGTCTCCGAAGGTGATTTCCAGTGGCAGAAGCAAGGCGACCTTCGCTACAGCTTCTTTCACTGGGTAGACACCCCGATGCAGTCGGGTCCCCTTGGATACGGTCCATCTGCGGCCGACCCTGTAACCGGTGAGATTATTTCTGCTAACGCGAACATCTACGGTGCTTCTGTTGACTCACTCGCTGCTTACGCAGCGGACATTGTTCAACTGATGAACGACGATTACGACCTCGCTCAACTCATCGCTGGTACTTATACCAGAGAGGACGTTGCAGGTAATAAGAGTGCGCATGACCACCATGGACATGGACACCATGAGCTGGCGCAGCTCGGGCTTGTTGAGTCACGTGTTTCTGAGGACAAGCTGAAAGCAGTTGCTGAGAAACTACGTGGTCGCGTAGCGCTCCCAACCCGTGAGCTTCGCCCAGACATAGCCGATGTGAGCCGTTCAGCGATGCGCGCTGACCTCGAGATGCCCGGTCTTGCTCGCGAAGTTCGTGAAGAAGCGATGAATATCGCCGACAGCAAGCTTCGAAGCTTTCAAGGGACCCACCTTGACCGTGAGCTCCTAAGTTCGGATCAATTCCGAGGTGCAGCAGCAGGACACATGCGCAACAAGCCGGAAGGCGAAGCATTCTCATCCATCGAGTGGATGCTTGAAGACGGTGAGATGATGCGTCAGGAAGAAAACGCACGGCGCTTCTTCCAGGAAAACTGCATCATGATGTCTTCTTGGCTTGATGAAGGCATGCTCTCAATGGCTGTTGAGCTTCAAGGTAAGTCTTGGGAAGAAGTTTACGACTTTATGCGCCTCAATGTTTACCGTGCTGTTCAAGCTCACGAGGTTGGGCACACAATCGGGCTTCGTCACAACTTCGAAGGTTCGTATGACCCGCTCAACTTTCACGCTGAGTTCTGGGATTACTACAACGCTGAAACCGGCAAAGTTGAGCGCGTTGATTCCAATGGAAACCCAACCCGAGCCGAACGTCTGATGTACTCAACCATCATGGACTATGATGCGCGATTCTACGCAGACTCTTTCGAGGGCATCGGTCCATACGACTACGCAGCAGTGGCATTCGGTTATGGCCAGATGCTTGAAGTCTTCGACCATGAAGCTGGTCTACCACCAGCCTGGGAGTCGCTCGTTTACCTTCACGGTTATGAGAACATTCCAAAGGTCTTTGACCCTGCTCTTGAGTGCACCACTCTTTATGCGTGCGATGCTAACTATGTGAATGCAAACAACTACTACAACGATTATGTAGATGCGGCGAATGCTGGTGATGAGCCACTCGCTGACCGTAACTACACAATGTACAATCGTTACTTTAACACTTACTTCGAGCGGGCTCTGACCGACGCGACTGGTAATGCCGAAGCTATTAGCCGGATCAGTCAGCGAAAGTTGATTCCATTCGAAGAGTGGGTAGGCGAATGGACCGATTACTGGCGTGATGTTGATTTCAGCATTCCGTATGATGAAGTTACATACGCTTTCTGTCCTGACGAGTTCAGCTACACGTCAAACGTTACCTGTCAGACTTGGGATAAGGGTGCGACCTTCACAGAGATCACTCAAGACCGAGCGCTACGACATGCGCGTTACTACTACTTCACCAACTTTAAGCGTGACCGAGCAAGCTTCGGTAGCATCAATGGCTACCTAAACCGCATGCAAGGACGCTACTTCGGCCCAATGTCCAGTGTTTACCGCTACTACCTCTACGGTTCGAGCGGTATCGGAACAAACATCGATGGTGAGTATCTTACCCTCGTTGACTTCCCAACTGGACAGGATTGGCAACAGGCTGCGCTTGAGGGGCTAAACTACCTCAACACAGTCATTGCGATGCCTGAGGCAGGCGAGCACTGTAACGTCGACGGTCGATACGTACCACTTGCAGCAGGTGAGACCTGTGCCAGCGGAGACTCGATTGAGATTAGCCCAGATAACGGGCGCGACCTCTACACCACTTGGACCGATGAGTACTACTACAAGGCCACTCGCATGGGTACTTTCTGGGATAAGTATATCGCCCTTTGGTCGATGACTTATAACCGCGGTACCTTCTACCGAGACTTCTCGGACTACCTCGACGAAGGTTCATTCTCGCTCTCGTACTGGCGTGGGCTTCAGGATGAGATGTTGGGTGTCTTCGGTGGTGGCTACATGAACAGTGGGTCAAACTATTCATGGTACAGTGATTCTGAGGGTAACCTTGTTCCACGGCCGGTTGTAGATATCTACGAGAACACCGCGGACTACGATGCGTTGACCCCGGTTGATGCGTCTTGGACCTGGACACTACGTTACTGGTCTATTCTATTGCCGATGGCACGCTTCAACAGCATGTTTGACTACTCAGGTGATTTCTCAGACTACACCCGTGTTTGTCTCAAGGGCTACATGGACTGCATGGAGTTCGAAGACGAAAATGGCCAAGCTTGGGCGACTGAGTTTACCGACCCACTCAACGGTTACACCTACGTAGCTGCGGTGGACCTCGATGGACTTCGTACTCAAATTGCAAATGCTGCGACTGAAGACGAAGCAGAAGACCTCCAGACCCGTCTTGACCGGTCGGTGGGTGCTCTGATGCTTGAAGAAGCACAGCAGTATGTTGATACCACTTACACCCCGGCATTCGACGCTTGGGTGGTTGCACGTGACGCATTCAATGCGGATGCAACCGATGCGAACGAAGCGGCGCTTCGAGATGCCGTTGTTGCTCTAGAGAGTGTTGAGCGCGAGCTTAACTCACGTACGAGCTTCATCGACCTCGTACGCCAGTTCGCTGGTATGCTCTAAGCGGCATCGTTTAGTTACTTGAAAAGGGGCCTTCGTGGCCCCTTTTTTTGTTTTTGGTGCCGTTGCTCTTCGCTTTGATAGCTCGGTACACTGGATGACCGAGGGCTGAAGAATGACCGACTTCGATAAGATAGAGTTAACTGAATGCGCTCTGGTACCGCCTGATTTCTCTCTGCAGTCTGGTTTTACCGCTCTGGCCCAGCTTTACAAAGAACTCGATGATGCACTCGCGAGAACTACCGCGACTCTAGACCTTCCCTGTAAAGCAGGCTGCGATGCCTGCTGTCATCAGTCGGTATTCTTGACGCCTCTCGAGTTTTTGGCGGCATGGGATTGGCTGCAAAGCGAAGTAAGCAAGAGCGAGCTATCCGCCATCGTTACCAAGGCGATACGAATTTATCGACTCAACGAAGCCGTGATCAATCGATTAGACCTACCGGCTCCCGATGGAGAAGCGGACCATTTCAGCTTGGTTGAGAATTTAGCTTTTAGATGTCCTCTTCTCGCGGAGGATGGGCGTTGCATGGTGCATCCGGCTCGAGAGCTCTATGCTAGGCTTTTTGGAGGTAGCTGGGAAAGACGCCCTGGTGCGCTCTACGCCTGTCATATTGTCTCGGAGCACTTGGCTGACAAGGAGTTATCGCTTCTTGTCTCGAAAGACTGGGCGCAGAAGCTCAACGCGTTGCCGCTGACGCATCGCAGGACAGTTTATCCTGCGTATATTGCTGAACTCTATGGCGTGAAGACTCTGCCCGCTTAGTGAGCGTTGGCCAGCGCCCCTCTTAAGATGCTGAGAGCTTCCCCGACGTCCGCTTTGGTGGTGATGAGTGGCGGCAAGATCCGCAACACCTTTGGGGCACCGAGTGTTATCAAAAGGCCACGCTCACGCGCTGCAGCCAAGACGGGTGCAGCCTCTGTAGAAAGCTCGACGCCAATCATGAGACCCCTTCCTCGGACTTCGACAATCTGTGGAAACTCGCTGCAGAGAGCACGTAGTTCAGCCTGGAGAAAATCACCGAGCTCAACAGCGTGAGGCATCAGCTGGTCACGTTCGATGATCTCAAGCGTCTTTGCACCACTCACACATGCAAGAGGGTTACCGCCGTAGGTTGAGCCGTGGGTGCCCCGTATGAGAGAAGTTGAAATCTCCTCGGTGCAGGACATTGCGCCTAGAGGCAGACCACCTCCAATGGCCTTTGCCATTGTAATGATATCCGGTGTGATATTGTCGTAGTGGTGGTCCATCCATTTTCCGGTTCGACCGCCACCGGTTTGAATTTCGTCCGCAATCAAGAGGATGCCATGCTTAGTCGTTAGCTCACGGAGTCCCTTGAGAAAACCTTCGCTTGGTACAACCACGCCAGTATTACCCTGGATAGGCTCAACAATGACTGCGGCGGTATGTTCGTCAAGATGTTCTTCCAAGGCATCTAAATCGTCGTATGGGCTGACGCCGCATCCTGGCAGGAGCGGTTCGAAGCCCTGACGGTATTTCGGATTAAAGGTGACCGAAAGGGCTCCATAACTTCGCCCGTGAAATCCACCCGTGAAGGAGACGAATTTGGTTCGCGCTTCGCCTCGATCAGCGAAGAATCGACGCGCTGCCTTCAGGGCAATCTCTACTGACTCCGTACCCGAATTACACAAGAATACCCGAGGCAAGCATGAGATTTGACTCAATCTGGTACAAGCGTCGACATAAGCTTCGTGGTGAAAGAGGTTAGACGTATGAAAGAGTCGACCGGCTTGGCTTTGTACAGCCTCGACGACTTCCGGGTGTGAATGCCCCAGGGAGGTTACCGCTATGCCGCTGCTGAAATCGAGAAAACTTCCGCCGGATTTACTGAAGAGCCGGATACCTTCACCACGCTCCGCAATAAACGGGGCAGGGTTGTAATTGGGAGTCATCGTCGCTTTGGCGCGTTGAATCAAAGCTTCTGTCGTCGAATCCATCGTTACCTCCGATTACCTCGGTTTATGCCCCGAGTACATCGACAGAGCCAGATTAAAATGAATCTGGCGCAGTGCGTAACAGAAATTTTGCTCGTGAAATGACGATTTATAGGATGTATTTGGTTAGGTCGTCGCTTTCGACGATTTCTCCAAGTGCTTTACGGACGTAATTATCATCGACGCTCAGAGTCTCGCCGCGACGTTCTGGTGCGTCAAAGGAGACTTCTTCAAGCAGCTTTTCCATCAAGG
>JAYYQC010000226.1:0-3504 GCA_036128675.1 Myxococcota bacterium
GCTTGGAGAGCTGCGTTCTGACTCCTCAAGTTGCGTATCGATCAGACTGGTACAACCGATAAGCAGTAGCAGCGTGACCGCTGCAAGCACTGACTGAGTGATGTTAAGCATGACAAGAGCCTCCCTTACTCTGCCGCGTGAGATGATGCGCCGCAGTTGGGCGCGCGGTGCCTCCAAGCGGTGGAGGCAACCTCGCGCAGTCGGGAAGGGTTGTCAACGTGGAGAAAAGAGGGGAGGCCTAAGGAGAAAAGCCAAACCAAGATAGGCAGGGTAGGTGGCCGCCGTCGGTGCTGCTGATGGTTGTACCGTCCTCGCTTACAACACCGCTGCCAGCCTCGTACCAGTTTCCTTCGGGCACGAGTGTATCATCGGCAAGCTTACAATTGAGGCCGCCGAGGACCCACAGTTTCGTTGTTGTGCCTGCGGGTAGCCCGAGGTCATTGGGTACGGTCACCGGCCAGCCATCGCCTTTGATATCCTGTTCTGGCCCGACAAAGAACGCGCTCTGGACAGTACTATCCTTGAGGAAACAGAGCTTATCGAGGTCGTCGCCCGAGACTTTAACGCTCATTGCGTTGGCCGCTTCGCCAGTTCCAAGCTCAAATTCCGCGCTGTCATAGGCGATCGAAAGACCATCTGCGAAGCTAAGCGTATTATCCGCATCGCTACTGCGCGGTGTGACAGGAAAGAGCGGGAGTTGCATGTCGAAATTGGTGACAGGGCTCTGTGCAGCTTCGGGGTGACAGTAGATGGTCGCTGCAGAAAGGGCCGGGTCCACGACACGCAAAGTGATTTCGGTGGTGCATCGAGCATTCTCAGAAACGCTGATGCTAAAGTCACCGTTGCTCTGGGTATCGGCCGGCCGCAGGCAAAGAAGAGTCTCGTCTCCAAAGGTGCGAATACACGCTTGGGCCTTGGCGTCTGCGAACCCATCACCGGTTGGCGTTGTCACTGTTCCGGTAATCTCTGAGACGTAGGTGCCGCCGCAGTTGGGATCGGTTGCATCACTTGCATCGGTTGCATCCGATGCGTCACTTGCATCTGATGCATCACTTGCGTCCGAGGCGTCGCTCGCGTCAGAGGCCGTCGTGTCCGGTTCGCTGTCGTCACCGCCGCACGCTGAGCCGGTAATGCTCAGTAGAGCGACAAGGCCCCAGGTAAGGGTTCGAAGGTTCATTGATAACTCCTTGATTAGCTGACTTGGTTTAAAATTGTCTGTGCGAGCTTGAGTGACTGTCCTCGACGCGTGCCCATTCGTCCAGCGAGAAATTGAGCATCACGGTAGTATTTTTCGATATCGAAGTCCTCCGTGTAGCCGTAGCCACCGTGGGTCTGGAGTCCATCGTCCACCAATTTAGTGAGTGCATCGAGGCTGGCCTTAAACGCCATGGCCGAGCGCGAGGTTGTGGGATGGGAGAGCCCGTGGTCGACCAACAGTTCCGAGGCTTCAAGTAAAAGAGCACCGTCGGCGAGCTTCCATTGGATTGCCTGGAACTGGGCGATGGGGCGTCCGAATTGTTCACGGTCCAACGCATAGGTCGTCGCCGCATCCAGAGCGCTTCGGCCGATGCCCCATGCCATGCACGCCGCGAGCAGGGCACCTTGGGACTCAAGAACTTCGATATCCCCGTAGGACCCAAGGGCTTCGACAGAATTTTCTGGGTCTAACTTTGCATGCCCAAGGGACCTGGCACCAATGAGCCGCTGGGGTGACTCGACCCGGCTACAGTTTCGAAGGACTACCTTTTCATCTGCGATGACCAGTAGACTATCGCAGCCTTGAGAGGAACTGACGGTCGATGTTTGGGACCAGTCTAATTGTAGCTGTCCGCTCAGATAGGGGTCGAGATTTTGAAATGGGGTCTCGGCCAAAATAGCCAGTGCTTGGTTATGTCTCGCAAGCGCCCACGCCAATCCCAGGTCTCCCTGCGCGAGGTGCCCGACGACCAGCCCTAGGTCTCTTAATCCAAGGCCGGCACCGCCTTTTGATTCGGGGGTTGTGATCGCCAGTAAGCCGAGTTCACCAAGGGTCGTCCAGAGTTCACCGGGGATCCCAGTTGCCTCCCAAGCGCGGGCGAAAGGCTTTACCTCGTCGCTCACCAATTTCGTTACCGTCTCGACAAGTAGCGCTTCATCTTCGGTTAAATGCATGTGTCCGTTTCCCAACCTTGAGCGTTTGCCGAGCCATAGCCAACTGTTCCGAAGAGCACAACTCTCTGGAGTGTCCTGAAACTTTCCTGAATTTGCCCGGCAGGTTATCTTGACCGGTAAGATGGCTATGGATGACGGAGATAACCAGGGAATCTCGCCCGAAGAGCTAGAAGTCTCGATCACGGCTGCTCTGACAGACGGCGACTTAGGCTTAGCCCGGGAGCTGCTTTCACCAACATTGGATGGGCCACAACGCGCTGCGTTTATCGCGCAGTATGCCGTTGTACTCTTTCTACAGGAGGACCCCGACGCAGTTCAGTGGCTCGAGATAGCGGTAAAAGAGGCTGAGCAACCCGTGATGGCGCTCATCAACCTCGGAACAGCGCGGGAGCGAGAAGGTCGGCTTGACGAGGCGCGCAAGCTCTTTGTTGAGGCTCTGACCCATGAACCGATGTCGAGTGAGGCGTTACTTGGGCTTGGTCGGGTAGAATTTTTAGATTCTCGCCACGAGGAAGCACTCTCGGCTTTTCGTCGCGCTCACACTTTCGACCGCACAAACCCAAAACCGCTCTGGCATTTAGTTTCAGTGTTCGAAGTAATGCGAGAGGCCGATGATGCCGCTGATATCTATAGACAGCTTTTTTCGGTGGATGAAAACGTCGTGAAGGTTGCGACATCGCTGATTCGTTCGACGTCACTTCTTGAAGCCGGGCCCCTAGAGCAAGCACTCTTTGATTACATCGATGCGCATCCCAAGGATATCGAGGTTAGAGTCTTACTGGGAAAATATCTACTTACGGCTTCCCGAGCGACTGAAGCCGTTAAAGTCCTCTCAAGCCCTGACTTTGATCCAAGTGACCATGGCGAACAGACTTTGACTCTGGCGGTTGCCTACCATGACCTTGGATTTTCCGAAAAGGCGAATTTATTGCTAATGACGTACTTGAGGACCAAGGAACCCACAGATTTCAATTGGTCGCCTTTGCTGCTCTTACAGCATTATTTGCCCGGACGTTCTCAAGGGGACATCAGTCGGTTGCATCATATCTGGGGCGAACATCAGCCTCGTGAACGCAAATCGAAAGTATTTAAAACAGATGAGCGTAGAGTGACATTTGTCGGGGGCGATTTTCGAAATCATCCAGTAGGGTTCTTCTGTGTACCCCTGTTTGAGGGATTGAAGGAGCGGGGCTATAAAATAGACATCTTCGATACGCGTCCCAATCCAGATGCGACCGCCGAAAGATTGAGGGCTGCCGCGGATGGTCTCTTCGAGCTCCGCGGACTGAGTGATGAGGAGGTGATGCGTATCGCGGAAGAGCGTAAAGGCCACTTTGCGATAGACCTGGCGGG
>JAYYQC010000227.1:0-10000 GCA_036128675.1 Myxococcota bacterium
CGTGCCGCAATGGTCCGTGTCGGTGCTGCAGGTACTGCGGCTGAGGTTGTATCCACTTTTCAATTTGACCAGTTACCTCTTAACTTGGCGGATCAAGGCGTAGAGCCCGGCCGGTATTATCTCGTTGTGACAAATAGCGCAGTTGGTACGAGTTCAATTCGCACTGAGCTGTGTTTCGGGGAGTTCTCCGATACTTTGTCTTGTTTGCCTGAAGACTCGACTGTGGGGGAGGGAGAGTCTGAACAGGTACAAGAAACCACCGACACGGGCTGTACGCAGAGCCATATGACAGAGTTGTGGGGGCTATGTGTCGTATGGCTCGTAATTCGCCGGTCTAGATTTAAGCTTCAGCTGGTGCACAGGTAGACACGCCTACGCCCACAATGTTTCTCCCTGTGCCATCGCTTAATACCTGCGTCGCGCCAGTTGAAGAGATTCGATAGACGCGGGTGCTCTCACCCATGCCGTAGAGCCTCAAGAAAACATAGAATTCGCCACCCCAAGTGGCAAATGCGAAGGTATCGATGCTGGTTGGTGCAGGCATAAAGCTAAGGGTGATGCTGCTCAATGGCTGACCGGAGTGGCGATCGAGCTCCATGATTTGTGCTGGTGCCTCGAGTGGAAAGACCCCAAAGAGTTCGCCTCGCGAGTTTCCGGTGAGCTCTGATTGGCTGGGTAGGGACCCAAGTATCTCAACTTGAAAAGTGTCGGTGTTAAGTTTGGCTAAGGTGTTTCGATTTGCGATGAAAAGTTCATCCTCCCAGGTATTGCCGTGCAGGGTTGCGTATCCCATTCCGAACTTTCCAAAAGAAGAGACTGCCATATCCGTTTCAACGCAGTGGAGGGTTTGCAGGTCGACTGCATAGAGTGTTGAGCTTGAGTAGCGAATATAGGCCACGCCATCGCGAGCTACAGCCATCGACGCGGGGGTTCCGGAGAACATACCACAATCGGGTATCCCCAAGAGCTCGAAAGCACCGCTGAGGGGGGCGAATAAGTAGAGTCCGCCATTGCCTTTATCGACCGCATAAAGCAGGTCGCTGGTTTCGTTACAGTCATCTGCGGGCGGTGGAGGAACGGTCTCTGGTTCTGGCTCTACGTCGGGTTCTTCAGGTGTGACTTCTGGTTCCGACTCGACCTCTGGTTCTTCAGGAATGACATTTGGCTCGGGCTCCACTTCGGCCGCCGGTACCTCCTCTGGTGCCGGTTCTTCTTCAATCTCTTCCTCCTCGGCTGGGGGCTCCTCCTCTATGGGGAGAGCATAAAGAGCCTCGCGGGCACAAGCACAGGTGAGCAGAGCAAGAAAGATTGTGATGAGCTTGAGACGGTATTGCATGGTTCACTCCTTCGAATTCCCTGGAGTCTAGGCATGAAATTAAGTGAGTAAAACTGATTTAAACTGAATCAATTGTTCAGTATATTTGAATTATGAGCTTCAGTTTAGAGCAGCTGCGCGCCTTAGATGCAGTCGTAAGATACGGGGGATTTACCAGAGCTTCTAAGCATCTACACCGTGTTCCCTCCGCGTTGACTTACCTGATTCGAGGGTTGGAGGAGCAGCTGGAGGTGAAGCTCTTTGAGCGGCAGGGACGTCGCGCAGTGCTCACTGAGGCCGGCGGCAAGATTTTACGCCATGCCCGAGCGGTCCTCGCAAGTTCGGCTGAGCTGGAGCGCGCTGCCCAAGAGCTTCGGGATGGCTGGGAAGCCGAGCTCTCGGTTGTGGTCGACGGAGCTCTACCCCAGGGGCGTATTACGCACTGCCTACGCCGATTTGTAGACCCAGATGTTCCTACCCGGCTCAGGGTCGATATCGAATATCAGGAGGGAGTCATCGACCGGTTCCACTCAGGCGAGGCCGAGATCGGTCTTTGTCTGGGCTTTAGAGGAGATGGTGACGAGAAGGGCTATCACTGTTACCCACTTGAGCCTCTTGAGTTACTTTTGGTCGCAGGCGCAACTCACCCTCTTGCTAAAGGAGTCGTGACGCCTGAACGAAGAGCGCCTCACGCAGAGCTGATCACGCGCGATTCATCCCCGCGTTTTGCGCGCGAGTTTAAGCCCTCATTTGAGGGGAGCAAAACAACCGTTTTTCTCTCCGATTTTCATTCTAAGCGTGCCGCCCTCCTGGCGGGTGCGGGCTATGGTTGGATCCCAAAGCACTTTATCGAGCGTGACCTTGAGACCGGTGCTCTTGTGATTCTGAAGACTGAGCCCAATCGCTGGACGTATTCACCTCAGGTTATCACTCAACTTGATAAACCTATAGGCCGAGGCGCCAGGCTCTTTCTTGAGACCTTGCTTGAGGAGCCATTTAAGGTGAGTGATAGCGAGGCGGGGGACATTTAGCGTTTTGCGCGTGTGATTCGGAAGAGCTTACCGTTTTTGTTATCGGTGAGCACGTAGATTATGCCTCCCGGCCCTATCTGAACATCTCTGATACGCTCATCGAATCCATCGAGTAAGATCTCCTCCTTGATAATCCGCGCACCCTTAACGACCAAATGCCTCAATTGTCTGAATTTAAGTGACCCCACCAAAAGGTCGCCTTCCCATTGTGGGAATTCAGGGCCGTAGACGAAAGTCATTCCACTTGGGGCAATTGAAGGTGTCCAATGGTAAATCGGGGGGGCAAGACCGGGCTTTGAAGTAAACGGTGAAATCTCGGTGCCGTCATAGTTGATCCCGTAGGTCACCACTGGCCAGCCATAGTTTTTTCCGGCTTGGATAATGTTGATTTCGTCGCCACCTCGCGGACCGTGTTCGTGTGCCCAAATAGCGCCGGTCCAAGGGTTGAGTGTGGCTCCCTGCATATTTCGGTGTCCGTATGAATAAATTTCAGGTTGGTATTTCGGCTTTCCTAGAAAAGGATTGTTTTGGGGAATACTTCCATCTGGATTGATACGAACCATGGATCCCGCATGGTTACTTGTATCCTGGGCAAGCTGCATTTTTCCTCGTTCCCCGAGTGAGACGTAGAGTTGCCCGTCCTCATTGAAAACAAGCCGAGACCCAAAATGGAGTCGGGATGCATTAAGGGGTTTTGCACGAAAAATCGTGCGGAAGTTGTGTAGTTTGTTTCCGCGTAGAACACCGTGACCTACATGGGTGCTCTTACGTTGAGAGGTTCCGCCGGTGTAGCTCAGGAAAACTTTTTGGTCCTGGTCAAAGGTTCGTGAAGTTTCGACATCCAGGAGTCCACCTTGTCCTTGGGCCTGAATGACGGGGAGGCCTACGATCTCTTTTTTTTGGAGGGTTTTGAGGTTGAATCTCCAGAGTCTCCCGCGCCGCTCAGTGATAAGGAGCTCTTCCGGTGAGATAAAGGTCATCCCCCACGGATGGTGAAATTCAGTGCCGAGCGTGTCGACTTTGAGGACGCCATGCGATGACCTGATCTTGGTGGCGAAGGAGAAAGTGCTGAGATTGAGCAATGCACCTAAGATAAACGACCGTAACAACCATGAACTCTGCATACGGATAGATTGCGACTTTCGAAGTCATGTGCAAGACCGAAGCACTGAGAGGATGGAGGTACGCGACATTGTCTACGTGTGAATGTGGAAGTGGTATGAGCGCTGAGAGGTGCTGTGTACGTTACGTCGAAGGAAACGTGGCCGCGCCTACGGCTCAAGCTTTGATGCGTTCGCGTTATTTCGCATTTGTCCATAAAAATGCGGCATACCTCCTAGAGTCGTGGCACCCGTCAACGCGGCCGACCTCTCTTGATTTTGAGAGAGACACCACACGATGGCAAAAGCTTGAGATACTTGAGAGTGTTGCCGGCGATGTGAAGGATACTCACGGTATCGTTGAGTTTAAAGCTTATTTCGTCGATGGTGGCCGGCGGCACTGTCTACATGAGCGCTCGTCTTTTATACGCGAAGCTGGTCGTTGGTATTATGTTGACGGGGTTACACCTAAGCCACAGCTTCCACCGATGGTCGGACGTAACCAACCCTGCCCTTGTGGAAGCGGGAAAAAATTCAAACGGTGTTGTGGTGCATGACTAAGAAGTCGCGAAATAGGTTCTTTTTTCTTGCTGGGGCAGTCGTTGGCCTCGGTCTCATAGGAGGAAATATCGGGGTGAAAGCTTTAGAGCGTTTGATGATTTATTACCCACTCAATGATCATGATTTTACGACACCAGAGAGTCCGCTCAAGCCGACGGATATCTATTGGACGAGTGATGATGGGGTGAAAACGCACGGCTGGTTCTTAGAGAACCCACAGTCTTCAAAGGTTTTGGTCTATTTCCACGGTAATGCGGGAAGCATCGCAGGTAGATACCCTTGGGCACTTCAACTCATGACTGCAGGGGTGAGTGTGCTTATGGTGGAATACCGCGGATATGGCCGCAGTGAAGGAGAGCCAAGTGAAGAAGGGATTTACCGTGATGCTGAAGCGGTCTGGCAATGGCTGGTAAATACTAAGAGGGTCTCCCCTGAGAATATTGTGCTTTACGGAAAGTCGCTTGGCGGAGGTCCGGCGACCGAGCTTGCCGCGCGTTATCCCGCCGGCGCGCTGGTTTTACAGTCTACCTTTACATCGATTCCGGATATGGCGAAGCGAGTGCTTCCGTTGGTTCCTAAATTCTTGATCCAGACTCAATTTGATAACGAGACTAAGCTCAAGACGGTCAAATCACCAACACTCTTGATACATAGTCGGGCAGACGACCTGATCCCCTTTGAACACAGTGTTCGCAATGCGACTGCAGCCAGTCAGCTTGTTGAGCATCTTGTCTTTGAGGGATACGGACACAATGACCTGGTTGCGGGCGAAGGTGCGACGATTGTCGAGGCTATTTCAAAGCTCTTACGAGACAAGTAAGCTTAAGCTTCAGACTTTACGTCGCGATAGAGGCCAATCACTAGGCTTATCGACATGAACAAGATGACAAAGCAAAACGGCAGGGCTGACGTTAACGATGCAGTTTGCAACGCTTTTAAGCCACCCGCATAGAGCAAAACAGCCGCGACAACGCCCTCCAAGACGGCCCAGCCAATCTTCTGATGTACGGGAGGGTTGGGATTGCCGCCGGTCGCTAGGCTATCGATAACCAGCGACGCCGAGTCGGAAGACGTTACAAAAAAGAGAACAATCGAAGCGACAGCGATAGCTGAGAGCAGTCCTCCGAGCGGGTAGGACTGAAGTAATGTAAAAAGAGCGGTTGGCATCGCAGTATTGACCGCCTCCTTAAGTGCTGAACCTTCACGTGTCAGGTCAAAAAGCGCAGCCTCACCAAAGATGGTGAGCCAGGCGAAACCAACAAGTGTTGGAACCATGAGAACAGCTACGAGGAATTCTCTGACCGTTCGTCCGTATGATATCTTCGCGATAAACATCCCTACGAATGGAGCCCATGCGATCCACCATGCCCAGTAAAAAATGGTCCAACCAGAGAGCCAATTTCGTTCTGCTTCAGACTCGCCAACCCAGGTTGCATGGTGAACAAGGCCGCTTAGGTAGTGCCCAATATTCTCTACATACCCTACCAGAATATTCGATGTTGGCCCCAGCAAGAGCACGGAAAGCAGGAGGATAGCTGCAAGAACCATATTAAGTTCACTTAATCGCCGAACACCGCTTGAAAGACCGCTCACAACTGAGAAGGTAGCTAGGCTGGTGATGATACCAATTAAAAGTGTCTGGAACCAGCGCGCATCGGGGGCGTCGACGAGGAAGGTAAGACCTGCGTTCACCTGAAGCACGCCGAGGCCCAGCGACGTAGCCACGCCGATGAGGGTACTGATAACCGCAAGCGTATCGATGGTATCTCCGATCGGCCCTTTGATTCGCTCCTTGAGGAGTGGGTAAAGCGTTGAACGAAGTGTAAGAGGTAAATTATGTCGATACGCTACAAAGCTGAGTGCAAGGCCAACCATGGCGTAGAGTGCCCATGGATGTAAGCCCCAATGGAAAAAGGTAACCCGCATGGCGATAGCCTCAGGCGAAAGTACATCGGTCTCGTAGGGTGGCGATTCTAAATGGTACACAGGCTCAGCTACACCATAAAAGAGCAACCCAATACCCATTCCGGCACTGAAAAGCATCGAAAACCAACTCAGAGATGAGAAGGTCGGCTTGGCGTCGGCAGGACCGAGCCGAAGTTTACCGGCAGGGCTGAGCGCAAGGCCGGCGGCGGCGACGAGAAGAGCGGTTAACGAAAAGATATAAAAGCTACCAGCTTGGGAAACGATAGCCCCCTGAAGTTCATTAAAAAATGATGCCGCAGAGTCTCCCGACATGAGCGACGAGCCCATGAGTGCGAGTAATACGATGAGGGCTGGTCCAGTGACCTGCCAGCGGATGGTGGACTGCTTTGCTAAAGACATAGGGGTCCACACCAAGGATTTAGCTGGATGTCAAATTGTGTCTGCTCAAATGCCAAGTACTTGAATGGCTGTGCCGCCTAGCGCAATGGCGAAGCCAGCGGCGACGTTGGCGTAGCGTTCAAAGCCTTGAAACCGCGCTAAGTTCAGGCCGAGGTAACCCACTGCCACCATCCCGAGCATGGTTGCGATGGTGGTGATTCCAAAGGCTGCGGTGACGATGCTGACCCAGAGCCAATTGTGCTCAGCTGCAGGGGCCATAAGCACTGGGATGAGTGCCTCACAGGGACCGAACACGAAGATGATAAAGAGGGCCCATTTTGTGACCGGTTGTGATCTTTCGTGATGAACATGTGCATGTTCTGCTGCGTGCTCGTGATGGTGGGCGTGCACCGTGCCGTCTGCATGCGTGTGGGTATGGGAATGGGCAGTCGATTTTCTCTTAAGCTGGAGCATGGCCCACGTGGCGTAAGCGAGACCAAAGCCGATAATCAGCCAAGCAGTGACTTCGCCGCGAAACCCTTCGATGAATTCCAGGGTCTCCAGGGCGACGCCTAGCCCGATACCAATCGCCCCGATGAAAACAGAACCGAGGACGTGTCCTACTCCGCAAATGAAGGTTGTGAAGAGGGTTTGGGTGAGATTCCAACCGCGCGCTTTACCGAGCGCGACGAAGGGGAGCGCATGGTCTACGCCGATAAGCGTATGTAGGAAACCGATCGAGATCGCGGTCATCAAGAGGACGTCTAAAGAAATCTGGTCCATCTATGTTACTCCTAGGGGAAAGTGCAGACGATGCTGCCCAGGACAAATTGAGGGGCTATCGCACCATACTGGCGGCTATCGGTGCTTTCTGCCGCGTTATCGCCGAGCACCCATAGCTTAGTTCCCTCCCAATGGGAACAGCGTTTGATTATCTGAATTTCTCTGTTCAGAGGGTGTTGAAGGTAAAGAACCATGCCGGGACGGATGGTATCAGGCGATGGTTCTTTGAGCGGTTTGATAAGAACTTCTTGTCCAGCCCGAAGCGTCGGATGCATCGAGTTTCCCCGAACCCGTTTGCGCTCTAAGCGCCTGAGAACCCAGGCAAGGAGATCTCGCATCGTGAGTGGTCGCACCGGCTGAAACGACAAAGCGCCTTGGAGTCCCGTTTGAGAGTCCAAGGCGCTGTCGTGTGATCCGGATTTCACGCGAGCTTAGCTAGCGGTGTACCAAGCGACATCACGGTTTTTGCTCTTCCAGAAGATCTCGTGGATTTCCTTAACAGCGTCCATGAGTTCCTCAGCGTGCTGTGCACTCACTTCAACCTTCACCGATGAGCAAAGCTTAGCAGCCTTCCAAAAGGTCTCGTGTAGGTTCGGGAACTGCTCAAGATGTGGCGGCTTGAAGTAGTCGGTCCAAAGAACGAGGAGCTCGGTCTTGGCGAGGTGTGCTTGCTCTTCCTTGATAGCGACGTATCGGCTGAGCGTATTGTTGTAAGCCGCCCAGGCCGCGGCATCGTTATCAGCCGGTGGGGTCAGAGCGATGATCTTCTTGGTCATTGAGACCGCTGCTTCCGCTGCGATTCGAACAGATGCTGGGTCGTAGACGCCGCATGGACCGTCGCAGTGTGCGTCGGCTTCGGTCGCTGGAGAAGTAGATGAAATTACTTTTGCGATGTTCTTGAGCATGGTCTGCCCTCCCTAAGGGTGTTTGTGCTGTCGTTTGAATAAGAACATTCGAGAAGCGATGCAAGGTTCGAAGTAGTTTTCGATACGCTTAAGTGAATGGGCCAATAAAAAGAATTACTTGTATTACTGGTATAAGATGCACACTTTTGTACAATAATTACCAGATCGTGGGAGTCACTGATACACTGAGCCTAGTCTTGAACGGTAGGGAGATACGTTCGATGGGTGAGCCGGTAGAGCTGCTCGAAGATGCAGATATCGATATCCGAGAGGGTGAGGGTATAAATTCCCAGGTCTTTGGTCGGTTTTTGCTCGGTCGGGGTGTCGTCTCGCTCAAGACTCTTATGTTGGCGCTTCGAAAGGTCAACAGCGGGGGAGAACGCTTGGGGGATCTCGCTGTCAATCAAGGGTTTCTGAGCCGTGAAGAGGTTGGGAAAGTTTTAGAGAACCAGGTCGACAGTGTCCAAGCGTTTGGGCGGATGGCAGTCGAGCTCGGGTTCTTGAGCGTAAACCAGGTCAACTCTCTCTTGGTGCTGCAGCGAAGAAGTAAGGGCGGCATTGGGGACGCATTGGTGGCGCTTGGTCATGTTAGCCAAGAGGAAATGGACCGATTTTTCTCAGAGTTTGAAGCAACTCAGGAACCGCAGTCGGCACCGAATTTTGACGACAGTCCTCATGGCAAAACGCTCCTAAATTTCTTGAGTACGACGTTCGCCGAGCTTGCGAAGAGCATTGCGTCAATCGAGGTAAAGGTCGACCCGCCGATTGCGACTGCACGGGGCAATCCGATGGATTATACCGCGACGCTCACTCTATCGGGAGAACTCACCTGCCAGGTTACACTGAGCGTCTCAGGCGATTTTGCCAAAGTCATCATGTGGGGACTCTTTGGTGCTGACTTCGTCAACGACGTCGAAATGTACCCTGATGCTGTTGGTGAATTTTTGAATATGCTCGTCGGTAATGTTGGAAGGTCGCTTGAAAAAGAAGGCGTTAAGGCGCGCGGCGAAGCACCTGTTTTTATCGAGGCTGTTCCGGACAGCGGCAAACACCTGAAATTTGTTGTTACGAACCTTCTGCTTGACGGTGAGGAGCCGAGAGCAGTTGCGCCGAGTGCAACCGGCATCCTCTATCTTTCCAACGCAGAGTAATTACTTGAATTTCCGTCATCGCGAAGGCGCGCGTCCATTGAAGTGGGGACGGATTGCTTTACATCTCGGTGGAGGGCTTTTAGCCGCGGCACTCATTACAGAGTCAGCAATGCCCATGTCCTGGCAAGGGTTTACGTTTTCTTTTGCAGGCGTTTTGTTGGTGCTTGATTTTCTGCGGTTTAGTGTCCCAAAGTTCAATCTGGGATTGGTGAAGCGGTTAGAGTGGTTCGCGCAAGAGCATGAAGCGAACCGTCTGACATCTGCAACTTGGTTCTGGTTAGCGATGAGCGTGGTCGCTCTCGCAGGCGATCGGTCGGCTTACCTCGCGACGTTGGTCACCTTAAGTGTTGGAGACCCCGCCGGTTCGATCGTTGGACGAAAGGTCCGAAGTCCAACACTCGTCAATGGCCGGACAGTTGGCGGAACTCTCGCGTTTTTCCTCGCAGCGAGCCTCATGGTCGGGGTGCTCTTCCTGCGCCTACCGGTTGACATGAGCATCATGCGTCTGAGTCTGGTCGTGATGGGCGCGTCGGCGCTGGGTGCGCTGATTGAACTCTACACTGCGAAACTTGATGATAACCTTACCGTCGGTCTCGGTGTAGGGTTGGTATACGTGGGCTGCCTCCCACCCGTGTTCGCGGGTTAGAGTGCAGCTTCGATTGCTTTGACCAACTCCGGAGCATCCGGACGGGTTGAAGAAGGAAAGCGTGAGAGAACCTTGCCATCTCGACCAACGAGGAACTTTTCAAAGTTCCATCGAATGTCTTTGTTCTTCCCCGCGGGACTCGAGATAAGGTGCTGATAGAGCTTCGAGCGGTTTTTCCCGTTGACGTCCTGTTTTGAGAGGATC
>JAYYQC010000228.1:0-14435 GCA_036128675.1 Myxococcota bacterium
GGGAATGTTACCCCGAAGTTGCGCTTACAGAACTGGGCGATTTCGTCGGCTGTACCAGGCTCTTGGCCTCCAAACTGGTTACAAGGAGCGCCAAGAATGACGAGTCCCTTGTCTTGGTAAGCGTTGTAGAGCCTTTGGAGCCCCTCATATTGTCGCGTATACCCGCATCGACTTGCGACGTTGACAACCAAGGTGACTTTGCCGTTTACGGTGTTCGGCGCGAGCGCCTTCCCGCTTAGGCTGATAAGGTCGAGTCCCCCGAGTGGCGTAGCGATGCTGGTCATGGGGCTGAGACCGAGTGCGAGCGTGGTGCAGATTGACATTAAAAATTTCATGGTTACTCCCTTCGCTAGAAAGGTGTTACCGCCTTACCTGAAGTTCAAGGTGTGCCAGGACTTTATTGGTTTCCGGGATGAATTTCGACTGCAGGTCCTTCTCCCATACCTCGGTAGACACGCACCGCCCAAGGGCGACAACACACCTCGCAATCCTCAACGAACTCACCTTGTGTCTCCGGGTCGATGTAGAGTGTCACACGCTCCCAGCACCACGGACATTGCACCTCGGTTGAATCACTCATCGAGCTTCCTCCATGAGTAAAATTTAATGCAGCGCTGGTGCGTTGTCAGGATGAAGATTTAGAGGACGCCGGCTTTTTTTGCTCGGCTTAGAAATGTCGTGCGAGCGATACCAAGTTTTCGCGCAGCCTTTGAGCAATTCCCGTCGAATTCTTCTAGTGCGGCTTTGAGGACGTCGACATCCTTTGTGTCGACTTTGGGCTTGGTGCTCTTGGCTTTCATCGGATTGAAATCGAAGTAAAAATGTTCGGTCTTCAAAACTGAGCCATCGCAGATAACGAGCGCACGTTGCACCATATTTTCGAACTCTCGAACATTGCCTGGCCAGTCACAGTCCTTGAGCGCATCTACCAAGCCCTCTTCGAAGGTCGGATCTGAATTGGTCAGGTGTTGGTATTTGCGAACGAAGAAGCTGAGAAGATCGTTGAGGTCCTCTTTGCGCTCACGAAGTGGAGGAATATTCAATGGGAATACATTGAGTCGGTAAAAGAGGTCTTCGCGGAAGCCCCCGTCTTCAACCGCTTGCTCCAAGTGACGATTGGTAGCAGCGACGATTCTAACATCCACGTGAATCGTCTGTGTGCCTCCGACGCGCTCGAACTCCTGCTCTTGCAATACGCGCAAGAGCATCACTTGTAGCTTCGGAGAGATATCACCGATCTCGTCGAGAAAGAGGGTTCCCTTATTGGCGAGTTCGAAGCGTCCGGTCCGGCGTGTCGTTGCGCCGGTAAAGGCGCCTTTTTCATGACCGAAAAGTTCACTTTCTAGGAGTGTCTCAGAGAGGGCCGCACAGTTTACCTTGACGAATGGTCCGCTTGACCGCCCACTCATTTCATGAACGTAGCGGGCGACCACTTCCTTGCCTGTTCCAGTTTCACCGCGTACCAAAACACTGGTATCGGTGGCCGCTACTTTGCGAGCCAGGGTGAGTAGATTGGATAGTCCGCCGTTTTCGCCGACGACTTTGCTTTCTTGACGATGCTCCGCCTTGGCATCCTCTTGCATGACGGTAGCCAACTCCGCCCTCGCATGAAGCTCTCTTCTGCGCTCCCCGATCCCGTGCCATCGTTGAATGCACTCTTTGACTTCTGCCCGTCGCCAAGGCTTGACGATATACTCGTGGGCACCGCCGCGGTTGATGGCATTAAGTAGGCGCTCGCTGTCGCTGAAGGCAGATACAATGATCCTGATCAGGTGGGGATAGCCCTTTACAACCTTTTCGAGCAATTCAACGCCAGACATACCTGGCATCCGTTCGTCGGTAAGCAGTATGTCGATGGCTGGGTCTTCGGCGAGGATCCGAAGGGCTTCATCTCCGCCACTGCAGGTCGTGATGTCGAAATCCTTGCTGAACTGGAGGGAAAAGAGTTCGAGGTTATCTGACTCATCATCCACATAGAGTAATTTCGGTTTCGGCTGAGTGAGTTCTTCCATTGAGTTTCAGCTTTCTATCTTTGCGAAAGGATGTCGCCCTAGACGTCTTCCCATCGAGAATATTCAAGCAACCCCTTCGTTTCTAGCGAAAAGTTGAGCTCAGTAAGCGGCGAATGCACTTAGGGCGCGCTCGTGGTGCGCGGCCAGAATTCCTTCGAGGTGGGGCGAGCGTAATGGTTTCAGCAATTGGTGGCAGAGTTCGATCAGCTCTTCGAGTCGTTCACGCCGATCGGCATCAATGGGCGAGCCCAACTCAAGTAAGCACTCAATCAAGTTCAATCTTCCGATACACTCCATCTCACCATTACCGAGCGCGGCCCATTGGTCAGCCACCCGCTCGAAGGCCTGGGCGGAGTTCTCCCATTCACCCTTCATGGCGAGAACGCCAGCGATATTTCCCTCGGAATGAGCGAGTAAAGACACGCTGCCGTTGATTCGGCGTAGCGCTTGTGCAGCGAGGAAAAGTGCATGTGCATCTTGAAGTTGATGTCGGTTCATCGCGATGTTTCCGAGCGTGTCGTAGTGTCGGGCCCATGCGTCGCGCATAAGCGGTGGAGGGCTGAGCTGGAGTTGCATACTCTCAAGTGCAAGCTCAGAGCGAAGCTTTGCCTCTTCAATCTCTCCCAACTGAAGCAGTGCCCAACTGATTGATGCTTCAATTGAGCAGAGCTCGGATGCCGGACGATGAAGTGTACAAAGGTCCTGGAGAGCTTGTTCAAAGAATTGAATTGCATTGTTATGTTGGCCAAGTCTCGCAGAGAGGTTACCGCCTAACTTTGTTGCAAATGCACTCAGTCTCAAAAGGCTATGACGAAATTCGGCTGACTGATCATCCCGTGGCACCTTGTGCTGGTTGCATGCGTTTAGAACTAAATCAAGGCCATCTTTGGCCGCAGTCGTGTCGCCATTGTAGAACGCGATCTCAGCCTGCACTAAGTTGAACTGCAATTCTGCGAGAATCTTCTCGTCTTTCGTTAGGCAGCTTTGGGCCTCCTTATAGAGAAATCGTGCTTGGCTAAGGTAAGCCGAAGCCCGTTGAAGTGCATACGATGCCGTCGCAATATGAATCGCCTCCAGGGTAAAGCTTAACGCCTTACCCCACGCCTGTCCTTGAAGGTAGTGTGCGGCGATAAGTGCTGGGTCAGCCTTTTGGTGGGTTAGATATTCCGAAATCCTACAGTGAGTATGTCGTCGCACGTCGAAAGTCAGCGCGTCTTCTGCGACTTGCCTCAATGACGAGTTCCTGAATTGAAAGCCAGAACCTTCTTCGTTCTGCATAGACCGGATCAGAAGTTTTTTGGATAAAAAGTTATCTATAACTTGCTCCACTTCTTCACTGTTTAGGTCCATTACAGAGCCGATATCCGATTTTGAGAACGGTCGGTCAAGGAGGGCTGCGCAAGACAAGATACGGCGTTCGTCCCCGGTAAGGTGGTCTAGCTCAGTTTGCAGAAGCATATTTATACTGTCGGGTAGTACGACATTATCGGGCTTTTCCTCAGAAATCGTCCAATCACCTAAACTCGCATCGATTTTAATAATCTCTTCTGCGACCAAGTGGTCCAGGTATTCAAGAACAAAGCCAGGTCGACCTGAGGATGCTTCTGCAAGCCAAGTTGATAACCATTCAGGCGCACCTCCCGCGGTCTGTAAAAGCGAATGCGTTAATGTGCGAATGATGCGTTCGCCCATTGGCTCGACCTGGATGATTATGTTGCTAAAGCTACTTTCATGGTCGGCAGGCAGCTTCTCTGAACCAGCGCTTCGGGTGTCTTCTAGAAATATCGGTAAAGAGGGCGTGAGAGAGTTAGAATCCGTGACATATTCCAGGAATCTACTGAGGTCGTGGTCGACGCGCTCGTTGAGACGAATCCAAATTGCGATGTGAGTTCGTTCATGCAGGTAATTGAGAGCCAGCACCACAGCGCGTAAAAGCTGAATCTGCTCTTCGCTGTTGGTATCTGGGCTCTCTGAGGCGTCTTCAGTCTTCTCTGTCAAAAACCGATAGAGGATCTCAGGAGATATTAGAGTCCGTCGTCGGGCGTTTTGTAGTGTCGCTTCTTGTAGGACTTTTATAAAATTTTCGACTGTGTCGTATCTTTTCAGGATCAAGTCGCGAATTGGGTAGGAAAGGTTGCGTAAGAATTCAAGCGTTGAGTGACCGGTCTCAAGGTAAAGAATATCGGTTTTACCCGCGTACATTCGCTCGATAGATTTAAGTATGAGTCGCGATTTCCCTATCGAGTCCGCACCACTGATATTGATGACGGCGGTTTCGGCCTGCATGCACTGTTTTCGGTATTCAGAGAGGATAGCACTGAGCTCTGCCTCGCGCCCCAGGAATGGGATGGTGACTCCGTTAAAGTGCTCAGTCACTTCAATGGCGGTTCTCTGTTTGGGGTAGAGTGGATAATAGGCGGCGATTTTATTCGCCTTGCCTTTCACTGAAATGAGCCCACCCGATTCCATCTCAAAGTCGTCATGCGCAAAACGCTGGGTGTTTGCACCCACCAGGACGCGCCCAGGTTCGCAGGCGGACTCAAGTCGACTGGCTAAGTTCACCGCATCTCCGAGAACCGTAAATTTACGGTAGGGGGGGGCCCCAATCGGTCCGGCTAGGACTTTGCCGGTATTGATGCCAACACGAAGTTGAACACCGACCCCATATTCCTTTTCGAAATGATGAGAGAGCTGCGTGACCTTTTCTTGCATTCGAAGCGCGGCGGTAATCGCATTGCCGGCATCATGGTGTGAGGAAGTGTGGGCCCCGAAAAGAGCCATAATGGCGTCGCCGATATATTTATCAATAATCCCATTTTCTTCGAGAATGATTGAGGTGAGTGGCCCCAGGATATTGTCGAGCAAGGCACCAATCTCATCGGGCTCGTGGTGTTCCGACAGGGATGTAAACCCAACGATATCGGCAAAGAGCACAGTCACCCATCGACGGGACCGTAAACCTCTGGATACGGTGGCATCGGGATCGAGAACGACCCCGCAAAAAGTGCAGTAGTTACCCCGTTCTTTGGGTAGTACTTTGTTGCATTGATGACAGCGCGGTTGCGGCATACTTGAGAGTCTACCATGAGGTTCGAAGCTGCTTAAATAGAAGAGTTTGGTCCCAGCAGCTCTAGCTGGTTGTTCGGAGCTTTGGCCTTTTTTCGTGCCTTATTACGCTTCCGGCTGCCATGCTTCACGAATACAGCCCGAGCCTCTTTTCGTGCCTCGGGACTCCGGCGAAGCCGAAAGATCGCCTGTCGGGCGGATTTCGCAGCGTCTTGATGGTCGACGATCGGCTCAGGGTACGTCTTGCCTATGGTGATGCCGAGCGATTGCCCCAGTTGTGAGGGCAGCGTTTCGGGACGGTGAAGGTATTCATCAGGAAGGTTCGTGAGCTCAGGGACCCAGGCTTTGATAAAGCGACCTTGTGGGTCATTGTCTAGCACCTGCTTCTGGGGGCTATAGATTCTCAAGGTATTTATGCCGGTGGTACCGCTCTGCATTTGCACCTGCGGGTAGTGAATGCCTGGCTCGAAGTCCAGGAAGTTTCGCGCGAGAAAGAGCGCGGTAGGCTGCCACGGTAACCATAAATGATAAGACGAAAAGCTGACGAGCATAGCTCTCATTCTAAAGTTAAGCCAACCGGTCGCCTTTAATGCCCGAATACATGCATCGACCATCGGATAACCGGTAAGCCCGGCGCAGTATGCATCGAAGAGGTCGCTGGATGGTGGGTCTGGTCGCAACCCGTCGTAGATCCGGGCCATATTCTCGTGTTCCAGCGTTGGCTGATCCTCGAGCTTTTGCATGAAATGACAATGCCACCGCAATCGCTTCTCAAAGCTCGTCAGCGATTTGAGCCAATGAGGCCCAATCGTTCGACCGCGTCGTCTCTCTTCTTTGAGATAGTTTTTCCGTTCAATGGTTCGATGGTTGAGCCATCGCATGGAGAGGGATCCGTAGGCGAGGTGAGGGCTGACGCGACTACATTGTTCCCATGCAGTAACGGGACTCGACATACCGCTCTGGTAGTGTTCACCTCGGCATCTTAGAAAGGAGTGTACTACCTCTCTTGCCTCGCTTGCTCCGCCTCTTTGTTGCTCGGTTTTGACCTGACCCGAAACCTCGAGGTCACGGAGCTCTGGGACCTTCTCGACATCACGGTGATAGTCGTATCTCTGAGGCTTGGGCACCGGCAACTCGGTTGAGTTCATCTGAACCCCCCAACGTTTCGCCCAGCCGTTGCGGGTCGGATGTGGACGAGCAATGCCAAATTGAGAGTGTTCACGCCACGTAGTACCCGTACTTTTACACCACTGTGTGACCGAGCGGTCACGCTCGTAAGACCATGCTGCGCCGGTTTCTTCGTGGCTCCACAGAGTAGAAAAGGCGTGATCTCTTTTGAACTGATTTAACGTGGAGATGATATCGCTGCGTCGAATGAGGAAAGGAATACGTAACCGGTGAAGTTCATCGCTCAATTCGAGCAAGCAGTCGCGAATAAATGCAAGATGACTCGTCGTGGTCTCTGGCTGAGCAAGATAAACTGGCTCGAAGACATAGAGTGCTATGGTAGGACCGTGTTGTAGAGCTTCGGTGAGAGGACGATGGTCGTTGACGCGCAGGTCGCGCTTAAACCAAACGAGCTGAGTATCCATCACTCACCCTATCTCGGCGAGGCTTCCTGGAGTGAGCTTTTCCCCAGCCTGCAGCGTGGTTCGAACCTTGTGCGCGACGCTGCGGTCAAGTTCTTTCTGAGAATCCGAACGTTTTCGCGACGAGGCCATTACTAACTTCAACCTCGGATTGTCTTCGAGCTTGGCTTTATTCTCATGCAGGAAGTGCCAATACATCGAGGTCATTGGACAATTTTTCTTCGGGTGAAAAGCACAGGACGAGCAAAAATCGCTCATCTTGTTCACATAAGCGCTCCCTGAGACGTAAGGTTTGGTGATCATCAGGTCACCCGTTGCAAAGGTGCCCATGCCCAAGACATTCGGCTCCACGACCCAATCGTAGGCATCGATATACGCTACCCAAAACCAATCGGTGACGTCTCGGGGATTGAGCCCCAAGAGCATGCTCCAATTTGAGATGACCATGAGACGCGTGATGTGGTGCCCGTAGCCGTCACGCCACACCTCGTCAAAGACGTGGTCGAGGCAAAAAAGGCCGGATTCGGTTCCCCAGAAAACAGGGGGTAGAGGTGCTTTGTGCTCTAGGACACTCGGATTTGCCCCGCCCTCTGCCCGAGGATGTAGGTCCTTAGCTCTCCAATCTTTTCCCAGCCATCGCCCATAGCCGCCATCCCCGGGTTCTTTAAGCGCACTCTTCTTCCACGGCACATTTCGGCGGAACCCATCGGTGTGTTCATGGATATGATACACGAACTCACGCCACCCAATGAGCTGCCGCACAAAGCCCTCCTTACTCGCGAGAGGGAGGGATGTCTGGAGGACATCATTGAGAATGGCCGAAGGCAGGAGGCGGTGAAGATTGAGCAGTGGGGACAACCGCGTATGAAAGAGATTGGATGAACGGGTCGACATCGCGTCCTCGTACGGTCCGAACTCAGGTAAGCACTCGCTTAAGGCCCATTTCCAGAGGGCTGCCGCGTCCTTCTGACTTGCCGGGATTGTTTCAAGATGAAGCTCTCCTGGATGGTTGACGAAGTGTTGCTCGATCAAGGCACCGACTTCCTCGGTCACTCTGTCGACTTTGAATACTGGGACTTCGGGTGCCGGAGGGTCGCCCTTCCAGGCTTTGCGGTTTTCAGCGTCAAAGCTTAGCTTACCGCCTTCGGGCTTGCCGGCTGAGTCCATCAGAATCTTGGTACGTTTGCGCACGACGCGGTAGAAGCTGTCCATGCGCCAGCTCTTTTTGCCCCGGATCGATGTGAGAAAGTCGTCCGGTGTTGTAAGCCATCCCTCGTGTGGGTGTTCCAGGAGGGTGCCCGCTTGCACGAGTGGACCGAGGTGGCATCTTAGCTCGCGCTCGGCAGGACGCATAAAGTTGAGTGGCCCGTGGTCGCGCGCGAACCCTTCAAGGGCCTCTGCGTATGTTTCAGGTCCAGCCAAGTAGACGACTGGATGACCTGCTTTGGCTGCTTCGAGAGCGAAATGCCTCATTGAGGTGAGCAAAAACGCGAGCTTCTGCTTGTGGTACGGGCGCTGATTGGGTTTCCAAAGTGACTCGACAAGAACGAGACCTGCCTCACTTCGTTTGCCAGTGCTCCATGGGCCAAACTTGAGGTTGAGTTGGTCATACGACACAAAGTGCCAAGATTTCGCCTTTCGGCTTGAGCTTTGCAAGCTCTTGAGCTGTGATCTGAAGTACTCCACGCCGCCTCCTTCAGCCCAACATAAGCACTGAGAATGGCGTTGCCACCGCAGTGACGCCGACTCGCGCATTTGATAATGTATTTAATTGTTTAGCCTTTGGGTTTTCAGTTATTATTGTATCAGTGGGAAATTGCTCCCTCTAGGAATCGGCGTCTGTCGATAGGAGAATCAAATGAAGCATAGAGTTACGAAGTTGTTTTGGTTACTTTTGGCAAGTGCGTCGTTAACCTTCGGTTTCTCGATGAACGCTAGCGCATCCACTCTTCCGTCGGAAGCGGTACCTGTTCATTGTGGCAGCTGTGGCACCGGTGGTGAGCACGACCACGATGAAAAGAAGAAAGACGGCAAAAAAGACGACAAGAAAAAGAAAGACAAGAAGAAGGAGAAGAAGCCTGAATAGGCTTGCACCTCTTCCCCAGATTTGAGTTAAGTCTAGGCGCCGCTTGCCCCGGCGCCTTTTCTTTTTCTTGGGAGGTTCCCACCATGTTCATGTCTCTCGTCCTAAGCGCACTTCTCGGCGCTCAATTACCGGTTGACGACTTCACACGGAAGGCAGCGTTCGGGTCTGCTCGGCTCTCACCGGATGGCACACATTTGGCAATGACCGTAGATACGGATGACGGCAATGTACTTACGGTACTTGAATTGCCATCGTTGAAGCTTGTGGGCTCACTCAAGTTCAATGGGTCGAACGTAGGGCAGGTCTGGTGGGTGAACAACGAACGACTCGTCACGCAAGTGCTTGAGTGGCAAGAAGGCTCAGAGCTGCCGGCGTATTTTGGGGAACTCTATGGAGTAAACCGGGATGGCAGCAAAGGTGAAATTATTTTTGGCTATCGAGCCGGCCAAACCAGCAAGCTTACAACGGTCAAGACGAAGCGAAACGTTTATGCCATCGCAAACTTCATCGATATGCTTCCCGATGACCCAAAACACATTCTGATCTCGACCAGTTCATCAGGAACGATGACCAATCCTAAACCAGGACAAATTCTTCGTCTCAATGTGTACAGCGGCAAGGTCAAGCGGGTCATGTCGCTGCCTCATCTCTCGATGGATGTCTTGACCGACCGTGCCGGCAACCCACGATTCTCAATTGGTGAGAATGCTGAAGGCGATGTCACAGTCTTTTCTCGCGCGGCGGGATCTGGCGAATGGAAATTGCTCGAAACAAATCCGGATGAGGCCATCAGCCCGGTTGCATTTGAGGGCGAAAACCGGGTGCTCTTTACTGTCGACAATGAAAAGACTGGCCTGCAATCACTGGTTGAGTTGGACTTGACCTCTGGCGAGCGCAAAACCCGCTGGAAAGACGATATCGTCTCACCAATCGGTGGATTCTCCACCGTGGACGGCCGCGGATCCGTCGGCCTTAAGACCATGCCTGACTCCGTTCAATATCATTTTCTCAAAGACAGTGGACTCGAAGTCACGTTTCTCAAAACGCTTCTCGCGAAGTACCCTGGTCGCTCAATCAGCGTGATGAATTATACCGACGACGGTCAACAAGCCGTGGTGGTCATCTCAAGTGACCGCGAACCGCCGAGCCTTTACATCTTCAACACCAAGGACGGAACGATCCGGCACCGCATCGATGCGTACCCATGGTTGAAACCAACCGATCTCGCGTCGATGCGTCCATTTTGGTTTCAGGCGAGTGATGGTGTGGAGATTCAGGCTTATTTGACCCTCCCCAATGGGGTTAAGGCACAAGGCTTACCGATGATCGTCTTACCGCACGGCGGTCCGCATGGACCGCGCGATATGTGGGGCTACAATCCGGAGGTCCAGTTCTTCGCCAACCGTGGCATTGCAGTTCTCCAGGTTAATTTCCGAGGCTCGGGTGGTTTTGGGAAAAAATTTGAGAAATCGGGATATCGAAAGTGGGGTGGGCGAATTCAACAAGATATCGTTGATGCCACAAAGTTTGTCATGGACCGCGGTATTGCAGCAAAAGACCGAACCTGCATTTACGGCGCGAGCTTTGGTGGCTACTCAGCACTTCAGGCTCCAGTCGTCGCACCCGGACTTTACCAGTGTGCGGTTGGTTTAGTCGGGGTCTATGACTTAGATTTACTTTACAACGATGGTGATGTGCGCATGCGCAAAGCCGGACGGAATTACCTTGAAGAGGTTATCGGGCGTGATGAGGCGGAACTGCGTAAGTTCTCTCCGGTCTTCCATGCCGAGAAAATCAGCCTGCCTGTGTTCCTGATTCACGGTAAACTGGACTTTAGAGCACCGATTGAGCACGCCTACAGAATGCGTGACGCTCTAAAGAAGGTCGGTCGCGACCCTCAGTGGTTGGTCATGGATAAGGAAGGACATGGATTCTATAAGAGCGAGAATCGCTCGATCATGTACAACCAAATCCTCGACTTTATGAAGCCTCACCTAAAGCTTTAGGATGGTAGCCTCTACGCCGGTAGAGGCTCTCAACCCACCGGCCTGCCAAGTCTTGGCTAGGCTCATCGAACTCAAGCCGAACGGATAAGCTGCGTCCAAGTGCTTGGCGAAGTTCTTGCGCTTCAGCTTCTTTCCACCGTGGGATACGAAGCTCCTTCAAGACTCCGGCCTTCAGCTGAGCAAAGTCTCTGCCCTGTTGATTGGAGAGTTTCTGCAGAATCGTGTTGGTCCAGTCATGATTGAGAATGACTAAGACGAGCTGTAGGGTCTCAATATGCTCGGACGCCAACGCAAGTAACGACCGCTGGTGCCCCGACGATTGCCAATCTATCGCAGCGATGAGCTTTGCTCCGGTTTGTCGAATCAAGATTTTAGGCGACTGTTGATAGATGGCTTCATTAGCTTTAGCTTTCACTTTGGGATGGATTTTACGCAGTTCATCACGTTGGGATTTCCAGTCATGTCTTAGCCATGAAGTACAATCATCGATCTTAAATGGATGAACATCTCTTCCACGTAACGCGGGGATATCTGCGCCCGAATGGGGCAGGTTACTCTCATAAAGGATCAGGCGGCCCATTTCGGCGGTCGAATAATCGATACCACTATCGGTTACGGATACAAGCTCGCTCAGCTTGCAAAAGCCCGTATTCAGGTGTGTCACTTGATGAGATTCACGGAGCGAGAATGCCGACTTGTCTCGAATTGAACTCCGTGACTGAAATGTTATATGCTTAGGGCCACATGCCTCATCAAGGAAGCCTAGTTGAATGTTGGTGTCCGTCGAGTTCAGTGTACCGGTCAAGAGCGCAGCATTCTCAGTGATAGTCGGGAAGAATCCATTGCCCAGGTCCAGTGCGGCGTTCAAGCCTCTCGAGATGAGCGTCTCCCGGGTCGAGGAATAAGATACTTGGTCAAGCATTTTGGACGGTACGATTAGACCAAATCCGCCGGCCTCGTCTGCAAGTGTTAAAGCCTGCGAGACGAAGTCTTCAACTGAGGAGGCTGACGTAGAACCTGGTCTTGGCGTCGAACGTGGCACGATTGAGTTGTTCTGGCACTTTGTTGCGTTCCACGGTGGATTACTTAGTACTGCGCTCCAGCGGGTGGGCCAGGACGGCTTGTCGCAACGTGAGAGCGAATCCCCGCATAGGAATTGTTCTTGCATCTGTAAATGAAAAGCGACATCCGCCTTTGATTCGATTCGCAAGGTGAGGATTGCGACTTCACCTGCGACTCGACAGATATCGACGCCAAAAAGGGTCCCGAGGGGCCATGTCTTGAGTTGAGCCTCGGTGAGTTTCAGAGAATCTCCCGCCCATCTGAGTGCAGCCAGCCAGAGCGCACCACCACCGAGGCATGGATCGATGATTGTAAGTCGGGCGTTTTCCCCAGTGGCGTAAAGTCGGACTTTCTCTAAGACGCGACTGGCGAGTGCTTGGGCAAGGGCCGCAGGTGTAAAGTGTATACCCAACTTCTTTTGGCGACGTGTCCCGCTGTATTTTGTGGTGAGGGCAATGACCCGTTCAAAAATCAGGCCTGGGACTTCAGCTGGGTCGGTGTCTTCACCCCCATTTAAGTCTTGAACCAGTAGAGAGGCACGCAAGAGAAAGTTAAACTCTTCGGTACGTTCAGCGAAGATCGAGCTGACTGGCGCCCATGGAAATTCCGCATTGGCTGCTCGCTGTTCCCAATCAAGCCGAGCGGTGAGACCCAATGCATCAAGTGTGGTGAGAGTATCGGTTGATTCGGCGAGTTGTTGACGTGTCAATTCTCGGCAGAGCAGTACAACCAGATCGTCGGCAAGGAGATCGGGGGGAGTGTCCCCAGTACTCCATTGCATTACCTCGCGCACGAGTGGGCGTAGTATCGCCTCAATTCGAGTGGACGCGCTTGGGGCCCCCATGGGTCACTTAGCGAGCGCGAAGCATGAACTTTACATGGATAGGTTCATGGTCCGAAAGGGGACGACCATCGGGATCGACAAAGTTTGAAGGAATTTCCCAGGCCAATGCCTCTAATTCGAGATTTGGGCCACTTCGGAAAAATATTCGATCGATTCGGTCGTCGCCGCATTCCAACACCTCACAGGCGTCCTCGATGTTGAGTTCCGTCTTCAAAAGATCGAGATTTACAACATCGGCGTCGTAGTGCCCATGAAGGTTAAAGTCACCAGCTACAATCATTGCCTGATCGGGAAATTCCCCTTTGAGGTAGTCGATCATAAAGCGGACACCTTCGGAGCGAACTGCTCTGTCCTCGGGGCCATCACCTGCCTCCATATGGAGATTGATGATAGGTAAGTCGGAGCCAAGACCCATATCGGTCAGTGCGGCAGAAAATCCTTTTTCAGCCAAACAGTCCCCTGCACCAGTTACAGTTCCACCCAGTGCGTCACCGTAGCAGCTCGGCCATGGCAGTCGTGCGAGCTCACCGAAGGGAAATTGCGAAAATCGATTGAGTCCGTCGTTTACGAGCTTTTCGCCCATCTCCTTTTCTTCGGAGTGGAAGGCATGTTCAGCGTCTCGCGCAAGGTCTCGGTGATAAACGAAGTCCTCTTGAACCAAGGCGATATCATAACGGTTGAGCAGTGGGCTGATGAGAGGGGTATTGATGTCAGGCTCTGAGCTAGAGATCCCTGCCGGCAGGCCTGCGACATTGTAGGTTAGCACTGAGAACTGAAGTTCGCGTTCACCATCATTGGACGCGCATGCGGCGAGCACTAGGAGACCTAGGCCCAAAAGTTGGTAGCGTTGCATTATGACTCCCCCTAAAACTGGGAGCATGGTTCCAGACGGATTCGGAGAAGTAAAGAGGTAGGACCAATTTTTAGCTGCCCGAATTTTCGCTGAGTCTCGCCCGGATCTCGGCGCGTAGTCGAGCAAGTGGGCTGTCTGATTGTTGGTCTTTAGCCGCCGCGTTCATGCGCGTGAGTGCCTGCACATGGTTTTCCATGCTCTGAGCGAGGTTGGCGTCCGCTCGAGCGTAGATATTGTCGTAGGTCCCTAGTTGAGCCCGGGCGCTTAGAGTCGCTGTGAGTGCGCTGCTGGCGAAAGAAATCGCGGCTGCAGGTGGCACAGTGTCGACGCCAGCAAGATTGGCCGCGGTAGGCCCTGTAGGAGGAAGCGTTTGAGCTATAACCGATCCACTATCATCAGCGAGAACATCTAGGTTTCCTCCGTCCGCGAGCGAAGTTGAGCCTATTGAAGTGGTATTGCCGATGCGCTCGAATTCTTGTTGTAGTGCGCCCATCTCACCAGCAATCGCCGCGCGCGCTTCAGGCGTAAGACCCGCATTGGCACCTTGAATCGCGAGCTCTTGGATGCGTGTGGCAATCTGGCTTTGTGGGTTTAGGGAGCCTTCACCGATCCGCATTAAGCTCTGGGCGTCGGCGACGCCGCGCTGTGCTTCTTTCATCGAGCGCACTCTCGTAGACATTTCTGCCTCGATCGCTTGGCGAGCGGTATCTACAAACCGGGGTTTTCTCACCCACCTTTGGGATAGGTGCATCGCTGGCTCTAGTCGTAATCTCATAGTGTCTCACTCATGGGCTTGGAGAGTATTTAAAGGTAGGTCCGAGATGGTCAAGGTGTTAGGAGTCAAGTTGAGTCGGTATAATCTCTGGTGGTGATCGCGCTTGGTTGGAGGCTATCGTTGAAGGCTTTGATTACATTCG
>JAYYQC010000229.1:0-2221 GCA_036128675.1 Myxococcota bacterium
CTTGGCGAACCGCTTCAAAGGCTTCAACGCCCGAAACCATATTAGCCAAAGCATCGTTGCCACCATTGTCGATCGCTGCTTCGTAAGCGGCCTGTGCATAGCGTTTTGCTACCGGATTCACGCCTGACCTCCTGATTCCGCGATGTTACCAGAACGAATTTCCTCAAGAGCTAGCTCAAAGAAACGCTGATGATCTGCTGGAGTAAGCTTGCTACTAATAAGGTCCTTCGCCTTGTCGACAGCCTGATTCGCTGCTTCTGCCTTAAGCGAGTGTGTCGTCTTTACGAACTCTTGCTCGACGAGACGTTTTGCATCGGTTTCAAGTCGCTGACCGTAGGCCTTCGCTCCTTCAATAATGCGGGACTTTTCATCCGCACCAAGCTCATTTGCTTCGGCAACAAGGCTTTTAGCCTCAGTTTCAACGCCGTCGAGCTTCTCACTGAAGAGCTTATGATTGGCTTCTGCGGTGCGGTGCGCGGCGGCTGCCTCTTCGACCGCCACCTTGATGCTATCGTGTCGAGACTGAAAGAGCTTTTTGAATGGACCTTTTGTGACCGCCACCAAGAGCAGAACAAAGACGATGAAGTCTACAATCCAGGGAGCCAATGGAAGCGCATGACCGCCACTCTTATCTTCACCAATCCAAAGAAACTCCGGTGGCGGAAGGTCAGGTGCACCACCACCTGCGGCGATTGCAGCACTGCTACCTAGGAGCAATAAACCAAAGCTTACGCTCTGTAATACCAGTTGGCGTGCTCCAAAGCGTCGTATGATTTCTTGAACCACTCGGCGAAGTCGTCGTTTCATAATCGTATCTACCCTTGCAATCCGTTACGCGAGTTCTCGGCCTAAGACCTTGGCAGCGAGCTGTGTCGCCAAGGTATCAACCTCAGTTTGAAGCGCGCCGCGGGCTTGAGTTGCTTGATTTTCGATCTCTGCACGGCCGTTGGCGATCGTTACATCAGCGCGCTCACGCGCACCTTCAACAAGTTCTCGCTCACTCTGGCGCCCTTCGTTACGAAGCGCTTCGCGTTGTTCCCCGGCCTCTTTACGCGCGACGGCAATACGTGCCTCGTACTTCGCTTGTTTCTCAGATGCCTCGGTCGTCAAACGCTCTGTGTCATCACTCTTCCCACCAGTGCCGGCATGACGCGCTTCGATAATACGCTGAATCGGCTTGATAAGAATTGGGTTCAAACCAAAGAGAACAAGGAGAAAAATCCCGGTTTGAATAAAAATGGTAACGTCTAAATCCATTCCGAAACGCCCTTCTGTAAGGTTTGGGTGGGGGTTGCCTCGGCTACGGCTCGGCGCGTTCTTAGCGGTATCGACCTGTAAGGTCAACCCTCGCAGATAAAGGAAAAAGGGACGTGAATTCAGCTATGAACGAGAATGCCCACAAATCTCAACGCATTGCGTTAAGTTTTTTTAGAAATCAGAAGATCGACAGGGGTACATTCCCAGTCTAGAAGCGGGCGCAAATAGACGGGGACCGGATTTTTTTTGATAAATCCGTTAAAATCTGGGGATAGAGGATTTCGAGAGACATTCGTCATGCCCGACTCCCTATCCGGGACGGTTTGTCGAACGCTCGCCGACTTCAGAGAATAGATAGGGATACGTGACGAGATGAAAGCCGATCAATCTTCGATGAAATATCTTGGGCTTGGGGTGGAGCTAGGGATCGTGATGACTCTGCCCGTTTATCTCGGGCATTTGGCGGATGCCGAATGGGACTGTGCACCATACGGCCTGAGTTTCGGACTTCTGGTGGGCATCGGCGGTCTCATCAAGTCAGTCAGACGCGTGATGAGAGATTACCAGACAACACTCAACGCAATGCAGCCGCCACCGGAGCAAATGAGCGGCGATGATGGGGACAAGGGCCATCACGGTTGAGAGCTGCGAGATGCTGAGCGGTTCCGTAACCCTTATGCCCAGCGAATCCGTAGTTCGGATATTCGGCATCGAGCTCAAACATGTACCGATCCCGAGCTTCCTTTGCGATAATACTAGCGGCGGCAATTGCATAGGAAAGGTTGTCTCCACCGATGATTGGAATCTGAGGTATATCGGTACCCGGGATTGTTCGCGCATCCACAAGCAGGAAATCGGCTGACGGTTGCAGTGCTTCGACCGCACGCTTCATCGCAGTTAACGAAGCTTGATAAATGTTTAGGTCGTCAATTTCAGCTGGCGAGACCCAACCCAATGCCGACGC
>JAYYQC010000230.1:0-3843 GCA_036128675.1 Myxococcota bacterium
GAATCGAATCGCCCATTCCGATATCGAAGGCGACGACTTCACTATCGCTGGCACCCACTGAATCGGTAACAGTAAGCTCAACTTCGTAGAGCCCAGCGACATCCGGCATCAAGTATAGGAGCTCGCTTGATGCTTCAAAAAGCTCAAGCGTCGAAGCACGAGGGATTGAAACGAAGCGCCACTCAAAACTAAGTGGATCGCCTTCCGGGTCGCTTGAAGCGGCACCGGATAGCTCAAGCAGTTCTCCAATTCGACCAAGCGTCGACTCAGTCTCGACGACCGCTTCCGGTGCTTCATTGCTTCGACCGATGCCCGAGAGACTCCAGGCCGCGCTCACTTCATTACGTCCGGCCTCATAAATCCCGTAAACCATCTCGTCCGCAATGTCGTCTTGCGGGTTGTATGTCACGCCGATGAGTCGCCGCTCTTGCGGCTGAATAACGCCATCGGTTGTCGAGGTCTGCAGCGAAAACTCACCGGCAACCGATGAACGTCCCTCCACCTGCGCACCAAACACCTGAAGTGGGGCCAAGCCTATATTACCTACCCAAACTTGAAAGACTCGGGTGTCACCTCGACGTACATCCTCAAGCGATGTCATCACCGAACCGCCACATCGTTCATCTGCCAGCGATTCTGCCTCTGCCGGACAAACGACGATCACAGACTCGACGCCTTCGAAGCTAAGCTGCACATCTAAAGTTGGTTTCTCCGGGTCGTTGGAAATAAAACGAAGGATTGCGCTCCCCACTCCAAGGTCGACGTCCCAACCTGTGAGTGTAATACGTGCCGCACCTGACTCCACGGTCGCTGGATAACGGACAATCTCGACCGGGCCTTCGACAACCTCAACCGCAGAGATGGAGAGGTCGCCGCTCCCGCGATTTGCAATGTAGAGGGGGATTTCGAGCCCGCGCCCCGCACGAATCGGTCCAAGCGCAAAATTCGTCCCGCAAGTATCAAGCTGGGCGTCGATACAGACGTCGATACTTGAGGCCACGACCGCTAATTCTTCGTCCGCGCAGGCATTTGATAACAGGCACGCGAAGATGAGCGTACCGAGATTTCTTAGGCGTTGAGTTCCACTGGGCATGTGACCTCACTTACTGGTTGTCGTACAAGGAAGGACTTTAACGTCATGTGTCATACATGGCTGTAAAATTCTGACTGATACTTACATGGGCCTACATCAGTTTTTTTGAATTTGATCGCAATTCTCTTTGCATTCAGGGCTTTAACTGGCCCCCTAGACCGGATTAGCATGATGAATAATGAGCAACACGACTGCCAACGGTAACCTTCATGACGAGCATTCATTGCCAGGCAAGCTCCTCGTCGTAGATGATTTCGCGGATATTCGCCTTCTCCTAGAAACCGCCTTCCGCGCGGCAGGACACGACGTAGTGAGCGCCGCAGATGTGCAGGGTGCAAAAGAGGAACTTGAAGAACAGGACTTCGATGTCGTCATTACAGACCTCGACTTGCCGGATTCCAATGGCATTGAATTAACCGGATGGATTCGAGAGAGAGGCTCGGACGCGGAAGTTATCGTCATAACCGGACATGCATCAATGGATACCGTCAGCGATGCGCTACGACTGGGCGCTTTCGACTACCTTACAAAGCCCTTCGATGACCTCACACTGGTCGTTCGATGTGTCGAGCGAGCGCTTGAAAAGCAACGACTCGCACGCGCGCTGAGTGAAAAAGTCGTCAAACTTCAGAACGAAATCCGTGAGAGAAAGCGCGTCGAAGACGACCTTGCTGTTGCAATTCAGGCTGCCGAAGATGCCGTCATTGCGAAGAGTCAGTTCCTGGCAAATATGAGCCACGAAATTAGAACCCCGATGAATGGAGTCATCGGGATGACCGATCTCTTATTGCGAACACCTCTCGATGAGCGACAACGCCGATATGTAGAGACCGTACGACGTTCAGGCGATGCGTTGCTTACAATCATCGGAGGTATCCTCGATTTCTCCAAAATCGAGGCCGGGAAGCTTATCCTTCAGGAGGTCGACTTTGACCTTAAGCGAACGATTTCTGATGTGTGTGAGCTCTTGCAAGGACAAGCTTGGGCCAGTGGTGTCGAGTTGGAACAAGAGATAGCCACCGACTTACAGACGACCTTGATTGGTGATCCAGGACGCATTCGGCAGATTCTCACGAATCTAGTCGGAAATGCGGTCAAGTTTACCGAGGAAGGCACCGTCTCGGTAAAGGCAACTCTCTCGAACAAGACCGATACTCATCAAACACTCCGGTTATCAGTTGTCGACACTGGTGTTGGAATCTCGAAAGAAAACCAACTGAAGCTCTTTAAGACCTTTAGCCAAGTGGATGATAGCTTTACCCGTAAGCACGAAGGTACCGGCTTAGGTTTAGCAATCTCAAAAGAACTCACATCACTGATGGGAGGAGCAATCGGGGTTGAGAGTGAAATAGGCGTCGGAAGTACGTTCTGGTTTGAACTTACACTCCCCCTTCAAGACAATATCGCTCTCTCCAATGATAACTCCCACAACTCTCTACGTGGCCTCCGGATCCTCTGGGTTGATTCAAACCAGTCCGAACGTCCGCTTCGAGAGCTACAAGCGAGTGTTTGGGGTTGTCGGATTGAAATTGTCGAATCCGGTCAACAAGCGCTTGCAAGTCTTGAGCTCGCCGCGGAGGGAGGCTCTCCTTTTCATGTTGTGGTCAGCGACCTTCGGCTGCCGGGCATTGATGGTTTCGAGTTGGGACGACGGATCGTCGAGCTTGATGTCCCGCGTCCGCACATGGCATTGGTTACCTCCTTCGCCCAACGAGGAGATGCATCAACCGCCATGGAAGCAGGCTATCGATGCTATATCCCCAAGCCCGCCACTGACCTCGAGCTTTACGACGCGTTTCTTGACCTCATCAATCAGGAGCCCGACGCACCGAGTCTCGTAACGCGCCACAGTGTTGCAGAGCGTCTCGCAGAAGAGAACAAGCGTAGTAAGACTGTCCTCGTAGCAGAGGATAATATCGTCAATCAGGAGGTCACCAAGGAACTGCTGAGTGAATTGGGTTTTGAGGCGATTATCGCTGAGGACGGCGTTCAGGCCTTCGACATGAGACTCGAGAAGGACTTTGGTTTGATCCTTATGGACTGCCACATGCCGAATAAAAACGGTTTCGAGGCGACACAGGCTATCCGCATCGAGGAGGAGCAGCGAAAAATACCACGTATTCCCATCGTTGCACTCACCGCAGCAGCCATGGCCGGCGATCGAGAAAAAGCAATAGACGCTGGTATGGACGATTATCTCGCCAAGCCGGTGACTTCTACTGCACTCGGCACAACTCTCGAACAATGGTACAACGGTCAGGCGAGCCGACCACTACTACCATCTGAGCAGCCCCCCCGAGTTCCGCATTCAATGAGCGAGTTCGAAGAGTGGAAAAAAATGCTCGTGGACGTAGCCGATACCCTTGCCGAAGCTAGTCAGTTCCTCGACGAGGACAATGCACTGGCGCTTGTCGAGCGTATTCATAGTGGCTTGAGTCGGATCGATGAGCACTTGGTCCCTGGGCTTACACGCCCCATGCGGGACCTGATGGCCTTTGCAGCATCTACCCGCTTGGACCTAGCTGTAGACTGCATTCTGAGTATTCGGGAAAGATTGGCCGAACATGCCGCGGCGGCAGAGAAGAAGTAAAGCGTTTAAATCTCTATGATGGGATTCGAGACCGAAGCTCCTCGAGTGCAGCATTAAGCTGATTTCGAATGCTTTCAACTGCGGCACCGCGTTCTGGGAGATTCCCATCACGCCCCTGGGTCTCTAGAGCAAACGCCTCTTCACCGACAAGATGCGCGCC
>JAYYQC010000231.1:0-10000 GCA_036128675.1 Myxococcota bacterium
TCATGTCGTTTTTGAGATTCCTTGAGCAGATATTCGTCGCGGTCTTCGCCTTCATCCACCGTCAAGACAAGGGTCTTATCCGGCGAAAAATCGACGGTCTCGATCCGCCAGACCGGTGGGTCGGAGCCCTGATTTTCTTGAGCAGCAAGGGTCGGCCCTCGCGATGGATGATAGGCGTAGTAGGTGTTGGTGGTGCCGGTGTGCGCCTCAAGGCCGGTCGATGTAACCGCCAGCAGTGGTACACCGCTCTTCGAGCTTGGGATGACCTGGTAGGTGACCCGCTGGTTCCACCTGGCCGCATTTCTATAACCCCATGGGTAGCTTCGGGTTGGAATGGTGTCATCTTGATGAACAATCCTCAGGTTGGGCCCGACCAAGGTGAGGGTCTCGACTTTTCCATCGTCGTCCCAGTCCAACGAGAGGACACATCCATCCGGACGATAAGTAAAGGGCGCGATACAGCCGCCGGTATGTCGGCGTGCAACGACACTTAAGCCCTCGTAATTGGTGAGGGTACGCAGGAGCCGCTCCACCTGTTTAAAGGTACCGTCCGCGTGCCGTCGCATCCAAAAACCGTAGAACCAAGCCCGTGTCTCGTCCCAGCCAACGCCTTCCTCGCACTCAGAGTCCGGGCCGGCCGGAAAGCCAGCATCCACAAAGTCCTGAAGCGATGGCAGCTCTCCAGCCTCAGCCTTTAGGTAAAGCTTGGAGAGCTTTTCTTCCCAGTCGGCAAACGCGACGATCTGCTGGTGATGGATGATTAGGTCGGGCACCAAGGTGGCGATGAATGGCTCCAAGAATCGATGTCGGGCTGCACCCGTATTTGGAATGAGATTTTTAAGGAATTTGAGCACCGGTCCATTGAGCTGGTAGATGGCTTTCGCACGATGCAGATGCTCCCGTGTGAACACCGAAGGACAGGCGTTGTCGAAATAATTCTCATACCCTTCATCCATCCGGATTGTTTCATAGATGGGGTATTGCAGCAGTGACTGATCGGCTGCCCAGTCCAGAAACGACGTGTCGTATTTTCTCGCTTTGTATTCAAGGTTCAGATTGCGAAGTGCATTGGGCGGCAGCGAAAGTGCGTGCTCATTCACACCAGAGAGGGAAAATGCATCCCCATCGCTCTTTTTGGTCGCTTCAAGCTCGGCTTTGAGCCGCGCGATCTCACCTGGAAGCACCTCGGTGGCGAGTCGCAGCGCTTCGACCTCTTTCTTAAATGCGGTCCGCTCTTCAGGGGTCTCTACACAACTTAGGAGGCCAAGACATAGAGTGATGGAGGAGATGAGCCGCTTCATTGGTCACCTCCCTTGTGGGCGAGGTAGCCATCGAGGACCATCGAGACCACCGGCATCGTACCGTCGCCATAGCGCCGTAACCAGAACGTGTAGAGCCAAGATCCGGCCGGGCTATCGCCATCCATCGAGAGCCTCTCGGTAGCGAGCTCGGCGTGGAGGCTACCGTCTTCAAGTTCGATTGCCCGAGGTGGCTCTTGGTAGGATGTATAACTTAAGAGGCATTGATCTTCGAAGGTAGGAAACCCCGCTTTAACAAAGTGTTCTAAGCCAACATAGCCCCGCTGAGCGCGGTCGAAGAGCTCAGCGAAATGGTCTTCCCAGTTTGGGGTCGCCTCAATTTGAGTGCGCGCCTGAGCCAGAGCCTTGGCTAGATGGTGTCCATGGGTCTCGATCAGTGCGAAGAGAGGATTGTCTTTAATTGGCATCGAGGAAAAGAGCACGAGGCCTCGTAGCGGTCGCCAGAACCGGCGTTGGGCAAAGAAATAGAGCTTGGCTGCACTCAGCTCTCGAAGCACTTGTGAGCCCGCGCAGTCATCGTCGGCTTGGAGCTCGATATTTGTCGGGCTGATTCCACGACCCTCATAGTCCGATTTGAACCAGCGAAGCAGCGCGTCGGTCGCCGCATCGTCCGCACGCTGCGGCTCAATCACTTCGAGGAACTCTCTCGGGGCATCCAAGGTGAGCTTGATGCGGTCCGGGAGACTCTTTGGCGTATCGGAAGCGTCAGCGCCGGACTTGAGCGCGTCAAGCTGGGCCACAAGCGCGGCTTTCTCGGCCTCGAGCTGGGCTTCCACCGGCGCGAGCGTATCCCGTTCAACCTGGAGCGTCTGGTAGGCATCGCTCTTGCGTTCGGCACAGCCGATGATGAGCAAGGTAAGGGCAAGCGAGGAGGCGAGTATCTTCATGGCGCAACTTTAAAATAACTGTGCATAGAACGCCACCGTGGCACTTGGGTAGCGCTCGTTTGTCTGGGTCTTCGCGTTGCTTTTGCTCAACAAGTGATCGGTGTATGATTGCTAGCTTCCCGGCGAAGGAGAAATCATGCGGCCTATTCGACTCATGAGTGTGTCACTTCTGTTGATGCTGGGTGTCTCGGTCGAGACACTCGCAGCTGATCTGGTGTCTTACGGTGTCAGTACCCCAATTACGTTGATGGACAGCAACGGTATGTTCTGGCGGGGCAGCGACGATGGGCTGAAAATGAACCAGGTCGCGAATGATGCCAACATGATTATTGCCCGATGGGTCAATGATGGCATTCAAATAGAGACCGTCGATGGACGAGTTCTGATACCAATCGAGGGACGCTCCACCGGGTTTTATGGTAAACGTCATGACCCGAGCTCCGTCTTCAAACTTATTCGGCATTACGACGGTCGCGTCTCACTGATGAGCCAAGATGGTAAAGTTCTTTTTGTCGACACTGATCAGACTATTCGACGGGAGAAGATGCCAAAAATCGGGAAGAACGCATTCTTTTCTCTACGGGTTCCCGGCGCAGGCGGAGCTTCGGTGATCCATGACCCTTTTGACTGTACGCTTAATCGCATCAAAGAGATCCGAAAACGCTACAGTAAAGTCGCCAACAATAAGACTCTCACAACCAAGGTTGTGGCATCGGAGTTTGAACACGAATACCACTCAAAGACGACCCACCGATTTTTTAAAGGTGCCGTGGCCGAAGAGCATATCCGCAGTGGTTTCTCGGGGATGGAAGCCAATCGTTATACCTATTTCCATCGAAGTCAGCGCGCCTATTTTGAGTACGATGTCTCGTACTCGGATGGGGCCGGTGAAACGACTGAGGTGCGTCGGTATTCATCCGGGAAGGGTACGCTCTGCCGATGTCTTTACCGTTCCTATATGGACGGTGAGTCTGCGGGCCCTCAGTTCCAGTCGGCGTGTGAGTATGAGTCGGTAAAGCGTAACCCGCAGCGCGCCTGGGAATGAACGCACGGCGGCTCCGTCTGTGTTTGTGTTTTGCTCTAGGTAGCATCGGTCTTCTTCGCATCGATGGTGGCCTGAGGGCAGATACGTTGGATGCTGCTCCCGCTAAAGTGAACCCGCTTGAGGCGACTCAAGCGACCACTCACACGGCCGCGGTGAAGCTCCTCGCGGTTGGCGATATACTTTTTCATCGACCCTTGATCCGAGGGCTCAAGGCCGAGCGTGATAGTTTGGCCAGCGAAGCCCCAAAGCTGGAAACGACGAATGACCTGGCGTGGGTTGGCCCACCAGAAGTTGAAGCAGGATGGCCCTTTTCTCTTTTGCGACACTTGGCAAATCGAGCGGATCTGGTCGTTGGTAATCTTGAGACGCCTATCAATGAGCGTCGACTTGAGCCACCTAAACCGATGCGCTTCTCATCGCCGGTTTTTATCGCCGAGCATCTCGCCAACGCCGGGTTCAATGCACTGAGCGTTGCCAACAACCACGCCTACGATCAAGGTCAACGCGGACTCGGCGAGACACTCCAGCACCTCAAAGCATCCGGAGTGGAGGCTTTTGGTTTAAGCGATAAGAGTGGGCCTAAGGCACCAACGTTCATCGAACGAAATGGCATCTCCTTCGCGTTCATTGGCTATTCGTTCCTCACCAATCGTTTACCTCAGCCCCTCAGTGCGGACGAAAGCCAGATCAATCTCATCACAAAGCGCAGGCCGCGGGGGCGCAAAGCACGCCTCAAAGCATTGGATACACTCATTGGCGGGGCAAAAGAAAAGGCTGATTACGTGATTGTGTCGGTTCATTGGGGCGACGAATACATGGTAGAGCCGAGCCAAGAGCAGACACGATTGGCAAAGCGGATGGTCAACGCCGGCGCAGATCTTATTCTCGGTCATCACCCCCATGTGCTGCAGCCAGTTGTGCGGTACTTGCGACCCTCGGGCGGCGAGGGTCTCGTCGCTTTTTCGCTCGGGAATTTCGTTGCCAATCAATCCTATTTTTATAATCTCTTTAGCTCGCCGGCTATCCCAAGTCAGCCGACAACCCGTGACTCCGCCATTCTTGAAATCGAGTTTCCACCGAAGGCGAAGGAGGGTACGGGTAGCGCGATTCGGGTCAGAGCACATCCGGTCTGGCTGGTGAACCGTCCCGCGTACGAGGAGGACCAAAAAAAGGGTCGTCGGGTTGAGCCACGGCTGGTAACCGAGCTGCAGGCCTTGGACGCGTATCAGGACAAGAAGCGCTTTCAGCGGCGGCTTAAAGAACGCAAGCGTATTATTCTGAAGACGCTGGGCGTTGAAGAGGCGAAGTGATGAGGGCGCTTGGTGTCGATGATACATAGTAATTGACCCTAGATCCGAGCTACGATGGTTCGGAATGCTGAGTTCTTCAGAAAAATCGATGCTCAACCAGCGGTTCTTGGCAATCTGCGCGGCTTTAGGCGTATTTGGATGCGCAGTGGCAGCGACACCATCGGTCGAGCTCGATGGCACGTGGCAGGTGACGTGGGGGGAGCTTCTATCTCCAGGCGATATACCTTCAGGCGAGACCGATACCCTACAGGTTCCCTCGGTCTGGGCGGTGCCTCAACCGCACCGCGCCGGTGGCAATGCAACCCTTGGCTGCGCGACACTCTGGCGGGATATTGAGCTACCGACCGGGCTCGCTTCAAGGGAACTGGGGCTTTACCTCCCGGAGCTCGACAGCGCGTCTCGGGTCTATCTGGTGGCTGAGCAGCAAGCTTATCTTTTGCACGAGGTCGGTCAGGTCAGCTGTGACCCCGCAACCGAGATTCCGCTCTGGCGGACTCAGCTCGAACGCCTCCCCGAGGGCCTCAACGGAGAGGTTCGGCTGGTCTGGCAGCTCTCCAACCATCACTTTGTCCGAGGTGGCCCGGTCAACACCCCGATGCTCAGCGCCCACAGCGGGCTGGCACAGCGCGCGCTTCTTGGGACACTCTGGGGTGCAGGCCTGGTTGGGCTTCTCTTGGTGCTCTCGATTTACCATTTCTCCATTGCGTATGAGCGTCGCGAAGAGAGAGCCTCGCGGTATTTCGCGCTGCTCTGTCTGATTTTGGCATTGCGTCAAGGTGTGGTGATGCGGCTCATCGAGCGTATCAGCGAGAATGCAACGCTGGAGGGTTTTATCTGGCGGGACCGCATCGAATATTTCACGATGCTCTTCGCGGTGGTGGTGGCGCTGCGTTTCCTTGCTGAGTGTGTCCCATCGATCTGGATTAGACGGTCGACCTTGTTTGCAGCGCTGGTTGCGATTGTCTACGGCGCGGTGATTCTCTTTACCGAGCCCATTGTCTTTGCTGGCCTTGTCGGCTGGTATCAGGCCGCGATGGTGCTCGCGCTGATCATATCCATCATCGAAGGGCTTCGCTTGGCGATGGCGGGCAATCGGATGGCAGCATGGGCTATTCTAGGCTGGCTTCCCTTGGGCGTGGCGGCGATTTTGGATGTCCTAAAATCTCAAGACCTCATCGATATCCCTTATGCCAGCACCTATGGCCTTATTGTCATGGCAGTCCTGCAAGGGGTAGTGCTGGCACGCCGCTTTGCCGATGCTTCTAAAACTGCCGAGCGATTGACGAAGAACCTCCAGGCCGAGGTAGAGCGCCAAACTCAGGCGCTGGCTGAGCGTACCGAAGAAGCTGAATCACTTCTTGAGGAGCTGAAGCGGACCCAAGGCCATCTGGTCGAGTCGAATCGCTTGGCGACGGTCGGGCGTCTTGCATCAGGCCTGGCGCATGAACTGAGAAATCCACTCAATATATCCAACGGTGGCACCGAGATGTTGCGTGAATCGCTGGAGGCACTTCAAGAGAATCCGCAAGCGAACGCTGATGCACTCGATGAGCTCGAGGTATCGATCCGAATGATTGAGAAGGGTGGGTCGCGCATCAACGCTCTCATCGAGCAGGTGCATGTTTTAGCGAGCGCGAAAGAGTACCTGAGCAACGAACCGGTGCCGATTCGCCCGGCACTTGAGTTAAGCTTGACGCATCTTGAGACGTATATCGAGGAGCAGGGCCTAAGTTTAACCCTTGAGATTGATGCCGAGGCGACCAGCGCGACTTGGGTAAGCCCGGAAGGTCTTGCATTGATCGTCGAGAAGCTCATCCAGAATGCCTCGCAGGCACTCAAGGACCAACAAGAGCGTAGCCTTCGGATTGGCTTGGTCCGAGAATCTCTAAATGATGAATCCACAGCGCTCGGCTGGGCACTCTATGTGAGTGATAATGGTCCCGGGATCAGCGATGAGGTCGCGGAGACGCTCTTTGAACCCTTTGTATCCGGCTACACCACCCTTGCGCAGAGTGGCATGGGTCTGGCCATCGCGCGTCAGGTTGCGACGCTTGCCGATGGGACGCTGAGGCTCGAGCCCTCGCTTCAGGGGGCGTGCTTCAAGCTCTGGCTGCCAGAAGCTTAGTTGGCAACGCAGGTACCTCGGACGCGTCCGCTCTCAACCGAGCAGGTCGTCGACGCGTTGCAGTCACTCTCGAAGATACACTGACCTCCCACATCTCGAGGGGTTCTGAGTCGGGCGCATCGAAACCCTACATCCGTCGCGAAGCCGCTGACTGAGAGGCCTGATCGGTACCAGCCGCGCGACTCAGGGCCGGCGCTGGTGGCAAAGCTGCCACCTCGAATGACGGCTTCGGGCAGGTTGGCATTGTTGTCTCCGCCAAAGGCCCCACGGTCTTGGAGGTTATTTTCGTAAGTGTTTGCTTGGTATCGGTCGAAGACCCATTCTCGAACATTGCCGGTGAGATCGGCAACACCGTAGTACGAATGACCCCTTGGGGTGGTGCCGACGCTCTGGGGCCCGTCGCTGCCGCAGCCCGCTTGGTCGATCACCGCCCGGGCACAGTCGACGTCCGAGTTACCCCAGGGATAGTCCGAGACAACCCGGCTACCATCGGCTTCACGGAGCCGCGCGGCTGCTTCCCATTCTGCTTCGGTGGGGAGGCGCTTATTGTTGTGTACACAGTACATCATTGCCTGCTGCCATGTGACGTTGGTCACCGGGCGGTCGTCATTTGAAACAAGCGAAAAGGTACCACCACCGTCTGGCAAGGTGCAGGGCCCTTCGCCGTTGTTGTAGCATGTGCGGTAGGCCGCCACCGTGACCTCAGTAATATCGATCTCATACGCACTGACCTCCATATCGAAGGTCGGCTTGGATTGAGGCACATCACAGCTCGAGCAGCCCCGCGGAAAAGTCCCGTCCCAGACGATGGCCATGCCCACGGTTGAGTCGGGGTTTACGCAGGTGTTGAAGAGGGTGTCGGGAACGCTGAAGCCAGGGTCGCATTGTAGGCTGCAATAGGAGGTGCCTTCGCTGCCCTCTGGTCCGCTGCTCTCGCAGGTTGGGCTTGCGTTGGGAGGATAGCTGGCCTCTTCGCCTTCTGCGCAGTCCATCAGCCCGGTAGGACCAGGGCAGGCATTGACGTTATTGGTCTCACGGCACTGATTGCCATCGAAGAAAGATGGGATGGTCGCCGCCGGGTCGACAGCGACATTGTAGCGACTAAGCTCATCGGCCGAGAGGGCATCGAGGTCGGTGGGACACTCGGAGATTTCCCAAAATCCTACATTGTCGACGTAGAGCGTACCGGTACCGTCTCCGCCTGACGTCGTGAGACGGACGCCAAGCTGCGCGAAGTTTTCGCCCGCGGTTCGGGTCGCGCAATGCCAGATCTGCGTCCAGGCTTGGTCATCAACGCGCTCGGTAATATCGCGCCAAGTAGAGACACGCGGAAGCTCGCCTGAGATCTCATGGTAGCTCAATCGAATTTGAGCTCGAGCGTCGCTGTCTGGCGGGTCGAACGGCGAATACCGAACCATGGCGCGCATCAGAAGAGCCGGCGCTTGGATGTTGCTGAGTGAACGCTCTTGATAGATCCCGCCCTCGGTGCGCTCACCGTTGTTTCGATTGGAGAGCCGCGCCGCGTGGTTGCCATTGAAGGCGCTGAAGCGCGCTTCGCCATCGTCGATGCCGGGGGCAGTGATGAAGCGTTCACCGGTTGTGGCGATGAAGACCTCGGCGTCGGTGGTGGTGGTGTTCCAGCTATCGAGGCGGTTGCCGTCCTCACCACAGCCAATCTCGAAGCCGGCATTGGAGACGCCATCACTGAGGTCATCGTAGGTGCAGGGGTCCGGTGTATTCTGATTGACGGCAAGTGGGTCTGCACAACCTGAGGCCGGGTCAGTTGGGTCACTGGTCTCGGAGGAGTCGGAAGGGTCCGTCGTATCGGTGACATCGGAAGTATCGGCTGTGTCCGAGACATCGGAAGAATCTGAGGCATCGGAAGCATCGCTCTCGGTTGCCAGCACCGCGCTTACGCAATACCCAAGCGCACCTTGGGTTTCAGCGGCAGGATTTGCTTGGCACACAAAGCCTGAAGAGCAGTCAGAAGCTTGGTTGCAGAGAAAGTAAAAGGAGCGCGTCTCATCGATGTCGATTTGACAGCCTGCCAGCAAGAGCGAGATAGCGAGGCTTAGGAGGTGCCGGTACAAGCTGAATCCCCTTGTGATGCTTGGTTAGAGGCACACCTTAGCACCGTCTTCGCCTTGACAGCTACCAGTGAGGCAATCGACCCCGGAAATACAGTCCATGCCGGTATTTCGTGGCGCTGTGAGCTGGGCGCAACGGAAGCCCAGGTCAACTTCGCGTAGGCCGCCGGGGAGACCGCTACGGTGCCATGTATGAAAGGGGACGCCGCTGCTGATATCGAAGCTTCCACCACGCACGGTGTTTTGCTGCTCGACGTTTTCCTGCGGGCCGCCGAAGCGAATGCGCTCGGCGGAATTGTTGTAGAGGTTTGTTTGGTAGTAGTCATGGACCCACTCTCGAACGTTGCCGCCCATATTTGCCAAGCCAAAGAAGCTATGGCCTCGAGCAAGGGTGCCAATGGACTGAGGATAGCTATAGCTGCAGCTCCCTTTGACCGCGTGCCCGCAGTCCGGTGGAGGCGCGTCGCCCCAGGGGAAATCGGTCTGTGTGGTCATGCCGTTCTGAACCTGCGCGCCAGCAGCCACTTCCCATTCTGCTTCGGTAGGCAGTCGCTTTCCGAGGAAAGCACAGTAGGTCTTCGCCTGGTTGTACGTGACGAAATTCATCGCGGCGTCGTCGCGAAATGAATAATACGAGCTTAGCTCGAACTCGGGTCCGCTCAGAGCGGGCTCCTCGCAAATACCGGCTTGGATACACTCCCGGTATTGCGCGGCAGTGACTTCAGCGATGTCTATATGAAACGAAGAGACCTGCATGCTGAACTGCGGCTGTGCCTCGGCCGTGCAGCTTGGGTTTAAGGTTGAATCGCAGCCGCGGGTATAGTTGCCGTCCGGGATAGTCGCCATGCCTGCTGGCGAGCCTTCCGGGACGCAGCTATTGTCGATGGGTGTGGTTGAGGCCTGAAATCCTGGAAGACATTCGAAGCTGCAGGCGAATTCACCTTCGCCACCACTCCCGGTTGCCATACAGATCGGGGCGGAGTTGTAAGGGCCGACGCGATTTGAATCGGCGCTGCAGTCCTTGAGGCCTTCGGGTGTTGAGCAGCTTGCGCTGCCGCTAAGCTCCGAGCAGACACCCTCGCGGAAGATCGAATCTTGGTAGGAGCCTTCTTCGTAGAAGGTCTGGGGCAAGTCGCCAAAGTCGGTTTCATCGAGCTCTTCCTCGTAGACGCACAGGGATACCTCGCGCATGCGTACATTATCGACGTAAATCGTGCCGCGCGCACT
>JAYYQC010000232.1:0-11823 GCA_036128675.1 Myxococcota bacterium
GTTGGTATGGGTGAGGTTAATCCCAATTTCAGTGGTGCCGGTTCCTTCGGGAACAAAGGAGCAGAGTCGAATCGAGTGCCAGGTATCTTGAGCGCGGTCGTTGTAGATGCTCGTAGTCGCGAATTCAAGCTCGGCGTTGTTGCCGGCACCGAAAGAGGTGAAGGTGAGCTCGCCGGATGCACCATCCTCAAGTGGCTCGAAACGCGAAATGTAGACGACTGCGTCGATCAGGACATGGCGACCGGCAAGTGACGGTGTGGTGCGCGTCAAAGTCAGGCCAGAGGCACCGGTCGTGGACTCGCCATCGGAGAAGAGCTTCAAGGCACCGTCGCCCTCAAATGGGATGAACGTATCAGCGGCACTCGGCATCGGGGCGCTGCCGTACGAGAAGAACGCATCACCACGCCGCGCAGCGACGGCATGGGCGACGCCATCGGTAGGATTAGCGGTCCATTGCCAGATGCGGTCTTGATTCTCGCCGCAATAGTTCTCGAAGCCACCGTTGAAATTGGCCAGCTCGTCGAGATTGTATTCGCATTCATAACCGTCGAGATTGAGGTAATTGTTGGAGAGAGGCTCATCACAGGTGGGTCCGCCCCAAGAGCGGATGCCTGTATCGAAATAAAACTGCTGGAAGGACTCACCAAAGACCAGGAGCTCGAGCAGTCCACGCTCATTGCGTGGCTCGGAGAAAAAGACGATGCGCTTGGTGCCATCGGTCATGGTTCCAACAAGCTTGTAGGTGGCCCAGAAATATTCCTCTTCGACGGCCTCCATCTGAAGGCTCACAAATTCTTGCCAGACGTAGTTGTTGTAAAGGTCGGTATAGGCGGCACCGGTTGGAGCACCGGTGGATGGATTCCAGCAATCAAGTCGAAGGGTCACATCCTGTTGCGTATCATCCTCAGGCAAGGGCGTCTCGAGGATAATGGGATCACCACAGTCGTCTGGATTTGAGACATCGCTTGAGTCGCTCGCATCCGTCGCGTCGGCGGCCTCGCTTGGGTCGGCACCGTCTGAGGGCTCACTGGCATCGGTGCTGTCTGTCGCATCCGCTGCGTCCGTTGCATCGGTAGGGTCTGTTGCATCCGTCGCATCGGACGGGTCGCTCACGTCGGTCTCTTCTTCCTCTTCTTCGTCATCGATTGGTACACAAAAGCCGACGACTTCTTGGTCTTCTTCTTCAGTGCTCTCTTCGCAAAAGAAGCCACTGATGCAGTCGTCATCGCTATTGCAGAGATAGACATCCGGTTGACTGAGATTTTGGTCGATCACGCAGGCGCTGAGCAACGACAAGAGCAGGGTGAGCAGCGAGAATTGAATCAGCCCTCTCATGGGAGGACTCCTCGGATTGAGATAAACGCACCGTCAGAAGTTAGGACCGGCGCAACTGCAATATCTGATGGTGTGTCGTCACCGAAATACCAAAGTGCAAGTCCGGTAGCGACGCCGACACCACCGATCCCGTAGAGGACGTTGGCAATCAGGGCTAAGTCTTTGGCGTCTTCAACGGCAAGCTGCCCTCCAACTTGTTCGGATTTGCTGGCTTGCGCGTTGGCTAAGAAGCCGAAGACGAGGCCTCCGGTGACCGCGCCTGCGCCCATACTCATAACCGTCCATTCGAGGAGGTCTGGGCCGCCATCGGCAACGGGTGTGGTCATCGTTTCGACGACGAGGTCTCGGCGCTCTGCGCGTAGCTGGCTGCGCTTTGATGGAGCAGGCTTCTGCTCGTAAAGCTCAAGCACTGCGTCTTTGAGGGCTTCATCGTAGAGGTCTTCGTTGTTTTCGATTTTGATGGTTGCGCGCTTGAGGACCGAGGCGCTCTGAACGTGGATTCGGGTCATGGACACGATCAGCTTGGAACCAAGCCGACTCAGGCTCGCGCGGATAAGCTCATCGACGCCGAGGGCCCCACCGATCTCCGCGATACAGCTTGCTTGGTCTTCGCAGGCCAAGGCCATTTTTTGCTCTTCGAGGCTGAGCATGGCTTGGATATCCGATGAGGTGATGAGCTTTCGGTTGGCGTAGGTTCCAAGGTGGTCGGTGAGCAGCTCCGAGCAGATTTTTACGAGGGTTGGATCGAGCCGCTGGCCTTCCAGTGGGAGAAGCGCGACGGACTCGCGGGTATCTTCGTCGGTCGTCGTCTGAGCTTGTGCGGTGCCTGCAACCAGGGAACATAGGATTGCGAGGGCCGCCAACCTAAAAAAGCTGAGGGGGAACTGCATGCTTTTGACCATCCTCCACGTCGAACCTCACCATGAGGCTATTTGTCGCGACGCCTAGTCTGAGAGCGCGCGTCTTGCAACCCGATTAAGGCGCAACTTCGTCAATTTGTAATGGTTTTTTGGTTTTGAGCGTAAGCTTTGGCTCTCTGAGATCAGAGGCGTTGGCAATGAAGCGGCGCTTGCCTTTGGTAATTACGCGGTGCCCTTCGCCTTCCAAGAGGGCCTGGTGGGCTTCAAGGCCGCCAGGATACCTAGGATTTAGCTCGAAATTGGCTTTCAGAGTGCGCCAATAGGGGGTTATTTGCGCCACCCCGGCCGCGCGGTCTTCTTCCGCCGCCTGAGCTACAACATTCATGAAGATGCCAGTGACCATCGGACAGGTGATCTCGGTACCGTAGGTTTTGGCGAGGCACGCCCTGAGTGTGGTTGCGCTGATGACCTTTCCTTCGGGGATACTCTCCATGAGCTCAAGAAGATCCTGGGGGTGGGGTATGAGCATCGCACCGCCTCCCCATTTTGCGGGCGCGATTTTCCGAGCGGGAAGATTTGGCTTACCTTGAAGCTTCGCGTGTGCGGTCAATTTTGCCATGGTTGAAAAGTAGCCAGAAGCCGTGCCGGGTTTCAAGTCATGTGCGCTGACTCACAGCTACATCGCCGCGAAGACAAAAAACGATGCCACATTAAGAAGGTTCGTACGTTGATTGAATGCTTTGGGGTAGGCTTAGGTCGAAGAGCTGAACCTTTGACTTGATGAGAAAAGACAATGAAACATCTCTCGATCCTAAGAAGTTGCCCGGAGCATTTACGCAGGTACCTCCTGCCTCTCTTACTGGTTGGGCTTTCAGTCCCGATCGCCACGATAGAAGATGCCCACGCCGAGAGTGAACTTCAGGTCCTTCCGACGCTCAGTGTCGGCTATTCGAACGCGATGGGCTGGTTCGCTTCCGCCGGTGCTTGGTTTCGGCCGACGGACTCGGTCGAGCGACTCAAGCCCGGGGCTACCGTCGGCTTAAGCGTTGGTGCGCGCGCAGTGAAGCTGGATGCCGGCGTTATGTTTTACCCAAGCTACGCCGGAATTGGTGGTGGACCGGCCCTGATTATTCCTTATGACGAGCGTCCGGTGTCGATTGGTGTTGATTTGGAGGTCGGCGTCGTTGGTGCGCATGCCGGTGTTGGTGTGTATTCGAGTTTTCCGCGCCTCGGCCTGCTCATCTGGCGAGACAAGATTCGGGATAAGCTGCTCTACGGTGAGTACATTCCAGAGGAGGAAGAGGAGCCAGACGTCATCTTTGATGCCCGCGCAGCGCTGGGATACTACCACTAAGCGCGGGTCAGAAGGTGCAGCTCTCCATGACCTGAAGGTCGTCGATGCTGTGGTAGTTGGTGGCCCAGCCGGTTGAGGCTGTAAACCCAAGGAGCCCTCCCTTAAAGGTAAATCCCCCGACATCGTCCTGCATCAGGACGGCGTTATCCCAAAGAACCTGGACGTTGCTGCCTTGGATTCTAATCTCAACCTGGTGCCATTGATTGTCCTCGAGTGAGACTTCTTCCCAGATGTAGTGCATGCCGGGGTTGCCGTTGGTTGTAATCGCGATGTGGTTGCCGGTACCGGTACCATTGTCGCGTAATGGGTCGGTATGGCCCTGAGAACCATCGTAGTTATTGTGCCAGGTATCGAACTCAATATGGAATGCGTTTACTTCGAGCGTACCGTAATGGGTGCCGACACCGCTGGCACCCCCGCCCGCAACGCCGTAGCCCAGGCCGCTTCCACCAAAAGCGGCACCAACAATGCTCTGAAGCTCCTCTACTGTATTGACCTCGAAGATACTCATCGCAAAGCCGTCACCACCGGTGTTCTGACCACCGCCGGTTCGAACCCGGAAGCGGAGATTGACGTTGCCTGGGGCGACCTGGGTTGTTGTATCGAAATAGGCACCACGTGAGCCATATTCACCGTAGCGACCGGTAAGCTCGAGGTAGTTGTTGCCGGCCTCGTTGACGATACGGGCCCCGGTACCCATGGTCGACCAGCCTGCACCTTCGACGTTGCCATCGAATGTTTCAGCATCGCTCCATCCGCAGACGCCCACCGAGAGACTTGCGTTCGCAACCATGGTTGTGTCGTCGACCGGCAGAACCGCGCTGAAGGTAAGGGTGTGGATACCGGCGTTTTGCGGCGTCCATTCGATACTGACCTCTTGATTCGGCGTGACATTGCCTTGAAAGATTTGGCCATCACGTTGACTGCTAACGATGAGTTCAGGCGTCACGGATGCGTCAAGACCATTGACTGCGACAAAGACTCTGATGGTCAAATTGGAGCCGATTTCCACCACCGTTTGCTCTGCGGGCGCGACCAAGCTCAAGCTCAGCTCGGGTGTGACCGGCGTAGGGTCGGTCGTTGTACTGGCGTCGGCCTCCGATGCGTCCGATGGATCTTCAATGTCACTGGGATCGGTGACGGCTGAAGGGTCACTCGCGTCACTGGCATCGGTCGCATCGCTCGAATCACTGCTGTCGCTGGCGTCGCTCACTTCATTTGATGTGTCAGACGCATCAGAAGTATCGGTTTCGTCGACCGGCTGCGTGTCGTCCAAGATGCATGCCTGCAGCACACAGCGCTCCCCGTCCGGGCAGTCGGTATCGGCACTGCACTCACCGGTACGAGGATCAGCGCAGCTGAAGAGCAACATCGAGAAGACACCCATACTAAAGATTAGGCGCGAGACGAGACGTGGGTTCATCGAATTTCCTCCCTGGAATAGGGTTGCTTTTTGCCTAATCGAAGCGTCCTGTAAACCGTTCGTCGACTAAAATTTTGCAGAAGACCGATTGGTCTAACTATGAGGACCAGCATCAAGAGGTCGATTATTTCTTAAGAAGTCACGGGCTTCGTCGATTCTCTCACCAATGGGAATAGGTAGATTAGAAACTTCAGAAAACGCCGCATCAACCGGCTCAGTCAGCGAAGAGGGCCTTGCCCAGACATTGGTTAGGCTTCGCGAGGCCGTCGTCGGTGAAGACTGGGACGGCCTTCAAGAGCTTTGGGTGAAGTTGCCCGCTGATTTCCAGTCCAGTCGCGCAGGCCGAGGTATCTGGGCTGGGATGAAACGCGGGATTGGTGAGTTTAATGAAGCCGCGCAGCTCTACTTTGAACTCTACAAATCAGAGTGCGAACCCCATTATCTTAAGGACGCCATCCTTGCGGCAATCGACGCCGAGAACTGGGTCTTTGCCGGGCTTCTCACAGAGTACCTGGTTCAACGAAGAGATTATGCTTTCATGTTGCCGGACTTCTTGGGGCGCCTTTCCAGTCACATTCGCCTAGATGAGCTTTATATCTTCCACTGTTGTGCCGACGCGCGCTTACCATCGTGTCTGATGGCTTGGAATTTGCCCGAAACCGAACGACTCCGCATCGCACTCGTGGATTGTTTTACCACGGTTGCGACGCTTGAAACCTCACCCAAAAACATCTCTGCGCTGGCCACCGCGGCAGTTTCGCTTAATGAGAAGGCGCGCGCATTAGATAGGATACGTGGCCTCAATGTCGATATCGGTCCGAAATGGGTCCATCTTGCCAACCTTCAGTACCAACTCAATGCCCCCGAAGAGGCGAGGGTATCTTATTTAAAGGCGATGGATGCAGACAGTTCATTGGATGAGGTTATCCCGACGCGATCAAACCAAGGGACGCCTTTGGTGTTGCTCCATCGAGGACCCGCGGACTTCATTGGGTATGCACTGCAATCGCTTCGTTTATGTCATCCTGACCGCAGAATTATTCTGATTTCAGACGATTATCACCGTTACGATGGAAGTCTTAATATCGAGTATCGGCAGTGGTCGCGTTACAACAGGGGTGCAAAACAACTGGCGCACATTTATCGGCATCAGTCTGAGAATAAGTACGCTTTCGAGTTACTCTGTCTTGAGCGGTGGCTCATTTTGGAGGAATTTTGCGCGGTCGAGGACATCGATAGATTGATTCATTTAGATACAGATATCCTATCTTTTGGTGACTTTTACGAAGTGGAAGCACTGCTCGAGGACAATGTCAGTGCCACCTGCGGAACATCGCCGCATGTTGCGGTCATGAATCGCACGGACATCACATCGATGGCAGAACTTATCGGTAAGTTTTATGATGGTAGCTTTAAGTTTCCCGAAGGGACGGACCTCTCAAACGTAAGTGACATGAATTTTATAGCTTATCTCTCGCCTCGTCTGGGCTGGCGCAACCTACATGATTTACCAATCGACGGTAAGATCGACCACCACCTTCGTAGCTCAAATGGGTACAGGATGGACCATGGTTTAAAGTCTTTCGAGTTCGTTGATGGTCGACCATTCGCAACAAGCAAAGACTCTGGCCAACAAGACCGTTTTCTCTTTATCCATTTCCAGGGCTCATCGAAACAACATATAGCCCCGTTTTTCCGACGTGCTTTTGGTGACTCGATTTCGGTCTGAATTATTTCAGTTGACACTTTTTGAATTACTCCCAGCCTAGATGTGTCGAGTTAAACACATGGAAGGGAGCTCATTATGCTTAGTATCTTAAACCGTCATCCGCTTCAGATTATCCAACGCGAGCTCCAGGCTCAGCGGCATTCTGCACCTCAAAATCGAGACGCTTCTTGGTTACTCACTGTAGATATCCGAGAGGCGCAGGACCACTTCATACTCTTCGCCGATATCCCAGGGGTCGGTCCAGAGGATTTGCATATCGAAGTCGAGGAAGATGTACTGACGCTCAATGTTAAACGTGTCGCGGCAGAGGAGACGTCATCTAATGAGCTACGCCGTGAGCGCTCTCAAGGAGAATGTAAACGGTCGTTTCGTTTGTCCGAGCGGATTGCAAAAGATGGAATCGAGGCACAGGTCAAAAACGGCGTTCTTCGCTTGACCCTACCTAAGATTGTGCCGCTTTCTCCAACGCCGATTACGGTAAATTTTCACTAACGTAAGCTCTGCAGTTTACGCTGTGGCATTCTTGCACTTCTTCTTGGTGCCGCAATATTTGCACCCATAATGAGTCGGATGATCTCAAAACGATATCCACGGAAGGGCTCCAGTAATCTCAACATGGTTTCATCGGTTGCACGTCGGTTTTGAGTAAGCGCCCATGAGACTGTCGTTGGAAGGTGGTAGTCGCCGACTGGTACAACATCAGCGTCTCCTAACTCGAGCCCCCGATAGAGGGCGGAGGTCCATGGTCCGATACCCTTGAGCTTGAGTAATTGTTCAGGTTGAGTCGGATTTGAATGGCGTGCAAGCCACTCGCAGATAGCGAGGATCGTTCGACCACGTTTCGAGGCAATTTCCAGCTGACGCAAGTCGCCCAAGGTTAATGACCTTAACGATGCGAGCGTTGGTGGAAGGATGAGTTTTAGGGGGCCAGGCGCTGGTTCTCCATGCGTTTGAAGAAGCGCACGCCATGATTTCGCAGCCTCTCGCCAGGTGACGAGCTGCTGCAGAACGATGGGCACCAGGGTCTCGATGACGCGTTCGGGGCCCCGTGCGGTTCGACGTAGGCCCTGCGCTCGAACCAATCTAAGTGGTTTGGGAAGCGTCTCGATGCCTTCGGCCAGTAGGGGCATGGTGAGCCCAAGCTGGGCCGGGATTTTTTCGAGCAGTGCATGACTCCCTGGCCCCCAGAGGCGACATCGTAATCTCGTATCTTGCAATTCGACGAGTGCGGTTGCTGGTCCGGAGGGTAAATTGGATGCAAAAGCATAGTGATTTCGGTCAAGTATAACTCGCGGATCGAGCTTGCCCATGCGTTGGAATCTAACGGAATGCCACAGGTTGTAGGGCTTCGGCAGGTCGAATTCTTCGATGATCTCAGGGCGCATACGGGATCGTAAGCATTCGGTGGTGGCTTGGCTACTGTGTATGTTGACTTGCCAACACCCGCTGAGGAAGCACACTGATACTATAGCCCGAGCTTTTTAAGCTCGAGACGGGGGAAACATGTCACGGTGTGCTTGGAAGCTAAGTCTCATCGCGCTCGCAATGAGTTTTGCTGGATGCAATACGACACAACTCTTGATGGCGCCGGGCGGCAGCCAATCAGCTTATGCGCCGGTCAATGAAACAACGCGGCCTGGACTCTTACGCTATGTGTGGAGCGATGACGGAGAGACCGAGAGTGCGCGACGCCTCGATGCTTATGAACGGATGTGGTACGCATGCGACGGAAAATACCGCATCTTAGATGAGGAGGCTCGAACCGAACCGTCTGGGGTGGTTTCTACCCCCAACGGTAGTGGTCATATTGCGACGATTACCTATTGGTACATCGAGTTCGAATGCGTGAAAGACTAGGGAGCGTCCTCTCCGGGAGCTCGCTCAAATACAAGTGTCATGACTGTCAAGCACATCTCATCGAGGGTCTCGTCTCCGAGGGTCACAACTTGGGTTTCGCTTTTACCAGCTCTTTGGAGAGCGCCCGCCAAGAGAGGGTTGCTCATCGAATTGTTGTAGCCACAATCCAGAGTGAGTACATGTCCTGGTGCGAAGACTGGAAGCTCATCGAAGTCGGCATCGAATGGATAATTCCATTGCCATTCAAAGCTATACTTCGGAGCACTCAGCAAGCATTCGTTCGCACTTCGCCCAGCGGGATCGGAGGGAGCCACCTCTGTTTCGCATGCTGTGAGTTCGGTCTGTAAGTCGCCGCCACTCTGAAATGCCTTCTGTGCACAGCCCCAACATGCAGTTGTCATCGCGCCAAATTGCTCGGGACACGCCTCAATACCACAATTGATAAAGTCACTGTTTTGCGGACATTGCGCTTGGAGACCGCAAAAAATTGCTGAGGTGAGCATGCCTGAATCGCAGGCGGTCCCACCGGGTTCCGGCCGGTCGATCGAGATTTTCATATCGACCCCGGTGTAATGCATGTGTGGTGCAATCGACCAGAGACGCATCTCCCGCGCGTTTGGCCCGTCGAATGACCCGCCACTGCCTGAGCCTGGCAACCGACCGGTATAGGTCCAACGCATGACCTCACGGTGCATCGTCGTGTCTGGCGGGATCTCAAATTTCACATCTTCAGGGTCGTTGGCTGCTGGCTGAATGCCGAGAGCTGGGGAAAAGTTAAAGTCGAAGTTACCCATGAGCTGCATGTAGACCTCATATTTCGGAGGTTCTGGCGCAAAGCGGAAACGCAGCTTGGTTTCGTCGATGAGCGACTGGGCACCACCTTGCGGCGAGTAGTGCATCTGCATCACGAAGAGGGTGCCAGGGGCGACGCGTGTAGCCTTGTCGGCTGGGAGATCGAGCGGCGCGGCACCTGGGGCCCATGCATAGAGCACAGAGCCAGGGACGCCAGCACTGCCAAAGCATGGATAGGTCCCGTTCTCATCGGCCTTGTCTAGGCTTGCCCGGGTTGGGTCGGTAAACAAGACCATATGGTGAGCGAGCTTGATATTATCGGCAACAACTTCGACGCCATTGATCCAGGTCTCTTCGGTGAAATTTGGATCGATAACAACGCAAATGAATGAATCGTCGCCGTCTTCAACTTCAATCGGTGTCATCGGAACACCCTCGAAATCAAAAGCGTCCAAGGTGGTGACTGGATAAACCGGCTCTGATGTATCGTCGCTTGGTTCGCCTAATTCGGCACCGCCATCAACCCAAGCAGCAATCGTCTCAATCTGCTCATCGGTCAGACTTATGTCCCCGATGAAGTTGTGTTCCGGTGTGCAATCATCGGCGGGTTTAGCGCCGTAGGGAGGCATCGTTCCGTTCATCGTGGATGCCTTGATGGCACCAGCCCAAACAACGACGGTTTCAGGGTCCGTCATATCGAAGTAGCCCACACCCTCTGGGTCATGGCATCGAACGCAATGAGCATCGGTGATCGGCTTAACGTCTCGATAGAATGTGAGCGACTCCTCGGTGGCCGGCGTCCCGGTTGAGTCTCCGTTATCACTCTCGACGACGGTGTCATCGGTCTCACCGCAGCCAATCAATGCAACCATCAAAAGTGCACTTCCCAAAATTCGATACAACGCCATAAATCTTACCTCCCACAGTAACCCGCCAAGCTTAGCTGAGCTTGACGGGTAAGCAAGCGAAAGTGTTGAAGAGGCGTCGAGGGCTGGGGGCCTACATGTCGAGAAGCTGTGCAACTCTGTGCTGAAGTAGGTGCTCCGAGAGAGCGCGCTCCTTCGCTCGCTGGGCTCGTTTCTCTCGCTTTTCAGGGTTTTGGAGGAGTTCACGCACCAGCGAGCTGAGGTCGGTAGCAGGTCGGAAAACAGTGAGCTCGTTGGTCAGGTCGAAAAGTGGGGCCAGCTCGAGTCGGTCCTCAAGCACTTGCGGCACACCGAGAGCGGCCAAGAGGAAGGTACGCGGGTTGATGAAGTCAGGCGCGCCTTCTCGGCCACTGTCTTGGTGTAAATTTACGACGAGCGATGCACGCAAATAGATGTCGCGTTCTTCGTCGCGCGAAAGCCAGCGTCCTCCCTCTTGGGCGCAAGCCTGAAGTTGGTCATTGGTCTGATCCCAGCCGGGGCCCCAGAGCTTAAGTCCGAACTCAGTGAGCTGTGAAAAGAGCTCAATGCGTCGGGCTGAGGGGGTTCCAATGAAGGCGAGAGAGATATCGGGCTCTTTGGCCCGAATGATCCCGGGGCTTTGGCACCGAACGGGTACACCCAGTGGCAGGTATCGAGCGTTGTCGATGCCCTTTTCCTGAAGGAAAGCCGCTACCCACGGCTGGATCGCGAACAACTGAGTGTGTTCGCCCGCCATGCGTTCGAATGTGGGGAATCGACGACCATCTTCGAAAAACCAATGGGCACTTTTAATACCCCGACCCTCGAGTTTCTTGCCGAAGCCGGGCGGAAGAGGTGCGAGCGCAAAGGTCAGCACCAGGTCGGGCTTAAATTCGTCGAGTGCTTGATCCAGGGCTTGATGGACCTTTGCGTAGAAAGGCAATGGGTTTCGCGCTTTCGCTGCCACTTGGTAGGCCTGAACCCAGTCGGGTTCGTTGAGGGTACGGTGCTCGATAGCAAGCGTCTGAATCGCTTCGATAATATCCTCAACCAGCGGAATCCCGCCGCCAAAAATCGGTCCAATGGTAAGGATGCGCATCAGGTACCTCCGAATTTACTGCCGCTGACCGAGGAGTCGCAGGCTTTCGTGTAGGACTCAAGTTTTCCGTTTTACCGTCGACCCTAGTTCTATGCAGCATGTACTTTTATTCGGGCATCAATATCTGGCAGCGGCGTTTCGTTCACGGGGGTGGATGGTGACGACCGTCGCATACCGTGCATCGGCCGATATTGTGGTTGAGCGGTTTCCGATCGATGCATTTGAAGTTTTGCGCCGAGCCAATCGTCGAAAACCGGTCGATTTGGCACTTTTTTGCGATGAAAGTCAGCTGCCCGTCTGGAGTCGGGTAGGAGAGCTGCCAGTCCCGACCGTTTGGTATGCCGTTGATACACATATCCATGGCGTCTGGCATCAGGAGTGGCAGGCCCTCTACGATGTCGTTCTCGTGGCACAGAAGAGTAAGCTTCCGACCTATGAGGCACGTCGAACGCATGGACCGGTGCGTTGGTGCCCGCTCTATGGCGACCAT
>JAYYQC010000233.1:0-16488 GCA_036128675.1 Myxococcota bacterium
AAGACGCAGACGACTCGGCGGCCGAAGAAGCTGCTGCTTCGGTCGAAGCAGAGCCAGAGCCAGAGCCAGCACCGGAGCCCGAACCAGAGCCAGAACCTGTTGTCGCGGCCCCAGAGCCAACACCGCCACCAGCGGCCCCCGAACCGCCTCCACCCGCACCGCCTGAAGAACCGGCAGCTAAAGCTGCGGAGCCGGAGCCAGAGCCAGAGAAAGCTTCTGCTGAGGCCGAAAAGCCGGCGGATGACAAAGCCGCAGAGAAGAAGGGACCAGCTAAAAAAGGTGCCTCAAAGAAAGTTGCTAAGCGCGGCGGAGAGTCCTCGGGTAGCGGTCTGACCGAAAGCTCGATCCGTGTCGACGTAAGTGTCCTAAATACCCTCATGAACCTCGTCGGTGAGCTCGTCCTCGCGCGAAATCAGATCGTGCAGTTCACTGCTCTTCACGAAGACATCGACACGAACCTCCTTGCGGCATCGCAGCGTCTCAACCTCATTACGACTGAGATGCAGGAAGAGGTCATGAAGACCCGAATGCAGCCCATCGGGAATATCTGGAGTAAATTCCCACGCGTTGTTCGAGATCTCTCGCACACCTGCGGTAAGCAAGTTCGAATCGAGATGGAAGGTGTAGATACCGAACTCGATAAGACGCTTCTTGAGGCGATCAAGGACCCCCTTACTCACCTTGTCCGGAACTCCGTAGACCACGGAATCGAGCCGCCAGAGAAGCGTGTAGAAAATGGTAAGGCAGCGGAAGGGTTACTTGTTCTTCGCGCGTTTCACGAAGGTGGTATGGTAAACATCGAGATCAGTGACGACGGTGGTGGCATCGACCCAAATAAGATTCGGGCGAAAGCTATTGAAAAACAACTGGTTACCGCTGACACCTCATCCAAGATGAACGACCGGGAACTGATCAACCTAATCTTTCTACCGGGTTTCTCAACGGCAGCCGCCATTACCAACGTCTCCGGACGAGGAGTCGGTATGGACGTTGTGAAAACCAACATCGAGAAGATTGGTGGAACCGTCGACGTGCAGTCCCAGCTCGGTAGCGGGTCGACCTTCAAGATTAAGATTCCACTTACCTTGGCAATTATCCCCGCGCTGATCGTTAACTGTAAGGCGGAACGCTACGCGATACCGCAAGTTAGCCTACTCGAGTTGGTCCGACTTGATGCATCCCAGGTCGAAGAAAAGATCGAGATGCTTCATGGCGCTCCGGTCTATCGACTGCGTGGTAACCTGCTTCCGCTGGTCTACCTGCGGAAGGAGCTTTATCCGCATGAAGACCTAGACGTCATCGCAGTTGCCGATAACGAGCGCGGCTTTAACATCGTTGTTCTCCAGGCGGATGACCGACAGTTTGGACTCGTCGTCGACAAGATTACCGATTCGCAAGAAATTGTTGTTAAGCCTCTGGGGAAACAGCTTCAAGGAATCAGCGTGTTCGCCGGTGCTACCATCATGGGTGATGGTACCGTTGCACTCATTCTCGACGTCTTGGGAATTGCCACGAAGAGTAATGTTGTATCTGAGGTTCATGATTCAGCGGGAATCGATATGGTTGCTCACTCTCACGAGCGCAGCTCAGATTCTCAAACGCTTCTCCTCTGTCGCAGCGGCGGTGGCAATCGACTCGCGATCCCGCTCGCGATTGTCGCACGTCTGGAAGAATTTAGTGATACCGAAGTCGAACAGGCTGGCGCTCAAGAGGTTGTGCAGTATCGCGGAGAGATTATGCCGCTGATTAGGCTTTCTAACATGCTACCTAGCTCGGGAATGGGCTACGGCATGGAGGAAGAAGAGAACGATAAGATTCAGGTTGTCGTTTACTCGCACCAAAACCGCAGCGTCGGGCTCGTCGTCGATAAGATTATCGACATTGTCGAGGACAGCTTAGAGGTTCAGCGAGAATCACATCACACGGGCGTCCTCTGCTCCGTCGTCATCCAAGATCGTGTTACAGACCTGGTCGATATCGAAGGTGTTGTACGGGCATTCGACCCAAGCTTCTTCGACGGTGATGGCTCGGAGTCAGATTACTACTAAGCAACAAACGCGGCCTCTCATCGCTGAGAGGTGAACATTGATGAAACGACCATCTGGTCTAAGGGGGTTCGCTGAATGGCGGCAAGCAATAGTGGCGGTTTTGGTACCACCGGAAAATTTGTAGTTCCTAATGTGTTGTCAGGCATCGCGCTCGTCTACATGGGCTGGCAACTTTCTTCACCAGAAGAGGCGAGCAGTACCCCACTCCTGATTTCTATCGTCGTCGCGGGCGTCAGCATCGCCCTCGCTGTAAGTTGGGGCAAGGCTATCGGTACCCGACTTTCGCAAATGGCAGCTTTTGTAAACGAAGTCGCAAACGGTGACCTGTCACGCACACATCATGAAGGCGGCAACGATGAGATCGCTGCGATGTCGGAATCTTTGAATCAGATGGTCACGGCCTTACAGAGAGCCTTTCGAGAGATTGGCGATAACTCGAACGAGCTCAACGGGACCTCGGGCAACCTAAATTCGGTCAGCAATAAGATGCAGAAGCACTCGACCGATACGGCCTCGCGGGCCGACTTGGTCGCTTCAGGTGCCGACAAAGTCAGTCGAAACACTCAAACAGTTGCAACCGGTGTTGAGCAGCTCGCATCGAGCATTCGAGAGATTTCGAGCAACGCGACGGAGGCTGCTACAGTGGCTAGTTCAGCAGTTACAGCTGCAAACAACACCAACGCGACGGTTGCGAAGCTGGGAGAAAGCTCGCAAGAAATCAGTAATGTCGTACGAGTCATTACCTCGATTGCTGAGCAGACCAACCTCCTCGCTCTCAACGCAACCATTGAGGCAGCTCGCGCGGGTGAAAGCGGTAAGGGCTTTGCCGTTGTTGCGAACGAGGTTAAGGAACTCGCGAAAGAAACCGCGAAAGCAACCGAAGAAATTTCGCAGAAAATTGAGTCTATCCAAGTTGAGACCCAAGGTGCGGTGAATGCGATTGGTCAGATCACCGAGGTCATCAACAAGATCAGTGATTTCCAAAATACGATTGCAACCGCGGTCGAAGAACAAACAGCAACCACCTCAGCTCTTGGGCATAGTGTCGAAGAAGCCGCTCGAGGCAGCTCCGAAATCGCACAGAACATCATGGGCGTTGCAGATGTAGCCAAGGGCACATCCGACACCGCCGATGACCTTCAATCCGTTTCACACCGGCTTTCTGAGATGTCGACACGTCTTCAAGGAACCGTTCGCCAATTCCGATTCTAAACTGCAAATGGCAAGTCACCTACAAAAGGAGTTTGTTGTATGAAGGCACTCGTCATCGATGACTCTCGCGCTATCCGACGTATTCTCGTCAAAACCCTTAAAGAGCTTGATATCGAAGTAGTCGAGGCTGGTCATGGACAAGAAGCCCTCGACAAACTCGCTGCGGGCGAGGAAGTCGACCTAATCATGGTTGATTGGAATATGCCTGAGATGAATGGTTACGACTTTATCGTCGCGGTTCGTGCGCAGGATAAATACAGTGAAATTCCTATCATGATGGTCACCACTGAGAGTGAGATGAGTCAAATGACGCGTGCAATCGAGGCAGGTGCGACCGAGTATCTCATGAAGCCATTCACCAAAGAGATGATCGCTGAAAAACTCGATTTGATGGGCATTTCTTTCTGAAAGCAATTTGATGCAAGGCAAAGTCAGAGTTCTGATAGTTGATGATGCGGTCGTCGTTAGACGAATGCTCGCAGACATCCTCGACTCAGATTCCGAGCTAGAGGTGGTAGGAACGGCCGCCAACGGTAAAGCTGCACTTGAGAAGATGCCTCAGGTCGAACCGCAGGTAGTCATCCTCGACATCGATATGCCCGAAATGAATGGCATCGAGACTCTGATTGAGATTCGTAAGCGGGATGGGACCATCCCGGTCATCATGTTCAGCACATCGACCGAGCGTGGCGCAAGTACAACGCTCGAAGCCCTTTCTCGGGGTGCAACCGATTACGTCACCAAGCCGTCCACGATGCGCGGGGCGCGTTCGGCGGTGGATGCAATCCGACAAGAGTTGGTTCCCAAGATCAAAGCTTTGGGCAAGCGTCGGTTGCGTACGGCTGGGATGCGTGCCCGGCCGGCGGTACCGGTCCCTGCATCGGTCAAACGCCCATCGCCTGGGGCGAGACCATCGATGGGCGGAACCGTATCTGCCCCCCGACCAGGAAATACCAAGACCACACTCCGAGCTAAGGGTGCTACCAATAAGTATCGCCTTCTTGCAATTGGCACATCGACCGGTGGTCCGAATGCATTGGCCGAACTCTTTCCAAAGCTGCCTGCAAACTTTCCGATCCCTATCGTGATCGTGCAGCACATGCCGCCTATCTTCACGAGAATTCTTGCTGAGCGCCTTACCGCAGCCAGCCATATCAAGGTTCAGGAAGGTCGCCAGGGTGAGCTTCTGCGGCCGGGAATGGGCTATATTGCACCAGGTGACTTTCATATGACGGTTCACCGATCTCACGGCGCGGAGCTCGCTCTTAAACTCAATCAAAACCCGCAGGAACATTCATGCCGTCCGGCTGTTGATGTCCTATTTCGCTCAATTGCAACTGAATGTGCAGACAAAACGCTCGCGGTCGTCCTTACCGGCATGGGGCGCGATGGTGCTGCAGGGGCAAAACTAATCAAATCGAAGGGTGGAGGAATCCTTGCCCAAGATGAAGGGAGTTCAGTCGTTTGGGGCATGCCAGGCCTAGTGGCCAAGCAAGGCCTCGCTGAAAAGGTGCTCGATCTTAATCAGATGGCGGAAGAAATAACCCGTCGGATCTGCATAACGTAGCGAGCTTCCCCCTATGGCTATTTCCCTCTCCGACTTTGAATTCGTTCAGAAACTTGTTCAGCAGAAGACCGCCATTATCCTTGATACTGGCAAGCAGTACTTCGTTGAGAGCCGACTGGTCCCACTCGCCGAAGAACTAGGCTATGGAACGATCGATAAGCTCGTCGGAGATCTAAGGGCTAAACCTTACGATTCAACACTCCTTGAGAAACTCGTTGAAAGCATCACGATTCACGAGACAAGCTTTTTTCGAGATATCCACCCATTTAAATGTATCAAAGAAGTTGTGCTTCCAAGCCTACTTAAGAGTCGTGCCGATACTCAGGTTCTTAACATCTGGTGTGCTGCGAGTTCGAGTGGACAAGAGCCCTATACCGTCGCAATGCTGCTACGTGAAAACTTCCCGGAACTCGCCGGCTGGCGAGTTCGCTTCATTGCGACAGATATTTCCAACGCGATTTTGGCAAAAGCTCGGGAAGGTCGTTACAATCAGCTTGAGGTGAACCGAGGGCTACCCGCCCCCCTGCTCATCAAGTACTTCGACAAGAAAGGCCTCGAGTGGCAAGTGAAGCCAAATATCCGCAGCAGCATCGAGTTTCGACAGCTCAACCTCGTCGACACTTGGTTCCCAATGCCGAGGCTAGACCTCATTCTGCTGCGGAACGTGCTGATTTATTTCAATGTCGAGACCAAGCAGAAGTTACTCAGCAAGGTGAAGGATATGCTCAACCCCGATGGTTTCCTACTACTGGGTGCAGCAGAAATGCCGCTGAGTATCGACAAAGAATTCGACCGGATCGAGTACCCTCGTTCCGGATGTTACCAATTGATTAAGGGGAGGTAGGATGTCAGACAGTAAAGAATTTATTTCTCAAGTGACACCCAACATTTTTGCTACGATCCTTGACCTCGAGGTCTTCGAGCAAGGTGACCAGGAAATGGAAAAGGGGTCGAAATACGTAACGGCCAGCGTGCAAATTAACGGTACGTGGAACGGTGTAGTAACACTGTCCATCCCGGACGGTTTGTCACGCGAGTGCGCTGCGATCATGTTTGATGTCGCATCGGATGAAGCAACCGAAGAGGACATCGAAGATGCGATGGGTGAGCTCGCCAATATGACTGGCGGTAGCTTCAAGTCACTGATTGACGGCACCTGCGAACTCGGCCTTCCGGTCGTAACGATCGGAATCGACTATCAAGTGAAATTCCCAGGCAGTGTTCTCGACTGTGCGACGACCTTCAAGTGCAACGAGCATCTCATGAGAGTCTCGGTACACGTACGAGAAGACGAATAGTCAATTGGTTGAAGATTCTCGCATCTAAAATTTGGTTTGACTTGGCACCCCGTGATAACGTGGCTTAGGCTCGGACATACCAGATGAGGGTGTCGAAGCGATCGAGGAGATAACGTGAATATTCTTGTTGTCGATGACAGTAAGGCAATGCGAATGATCGTGAAGCGCACGGTCAAAAAGGCAGGGTTTACTGGTCACGAATTCCTCGAGGCAGGCAATGGCCTGGAGGCTTACAAGATCATCACTTCTGGGACACCACCCGACCTCGTTCTATCTGACTGGAACATGCCACGAATGACCGGAATTGCCCTCCTTGAGCGCCTCAAAGAAGAGGGAATTACTATCAAGTTCGGGTTTGTAACGTCTGAAGGTACGAAAGAAATGAGAGAGCGCGCCAGCAATGGTGGTGCCTTGTTCCTGATCGCCAAGCCATTTACTGTCGAAGCCTTCGAAGAGAGCCTCAGCACGGTCATGGACCCGACCGAGCCAAAGCCCGAGTAAGTGCTAACTCAGCACGAACAGCCACCAAATCTACAATAACTGCCACCCAAATGGGTAAAGCTGCGTCGAAGATGCTTGGAGGAGCGCCGTGCTCCCCAAATGCACGCTTGTTTGCGCGCGACATCTGGCCATCGCTCGAAGGCACTTAAAGCTTTGTGCTGCTGCGCCCTCCGAGATGCGACTCTTCAAGCGACTCGTAGTAATCGATAACCGACCGAACGTAGCGACGCTTTTCGGCATAGTTGCCCGGAAAGAACGAACGCTTAAATCCGTAGACAGCCACTGACTTTAAATCTTTGGGACTGAGGCCGAGCTTATCAACCGCCAGCGAGTATTCGTTGGTAACAGTCGTGTTCGAGATGAGGCGGTTGTCGGTACAAAGGGTGGTCGAGATCCGATTCTCGCGCATCTTTCGGAATGTATGTTCTTCGATCGATGCCATCTGAGGGTTCGTCTGTAGATTGTTAGTCAAACATATCTCGAGGGTGATGCGACGATCCGCGATATATTGCCCAAGCCTATTCACGTAGGTTGCCCGGTCCTCAATATCTAGGTCCTGGATGGCTTGCGGTTCTAGGAGGTAGGTTCCATGCCCGATGCGGTCCGCGTAAAGATCGGTAACCGCCTGAAAAATCGACTCTGAACCATACGCCTCACCCGCGTGGACCGTCTTTTTAAGGAAATGCTTTTTCGCATAACGGAAAGCCTCGATATGCCCCTCAGCAGGATAGCCCGCTTCTTCACCCGCAAGGTCAAAACCTACGACCGGCAGCCCCTGGTCATCTCGAGCGGAGACGGCAGCCCTCGCGAGATCAAGCGAGCCAAGACTGTATACATCCCTTGGGGGCATGTGCGTGAGTGACTCCAATAGATTGGTGTAATACTCACTGAAGCCACGTTTAAACATCCTCAGTGCAGAACAAATGATGCCATAGTGGAACTCTGGCTCTTTACCCTCTTTAACGGAGGGTCGTTGATTAAACTCGGACTGAGCCTTGGCGAGACCACGGTCAACTGCCCGGAGGACCGTCATCGCGGAGAGGTGTCGATGAACATGAAGTTGTGGTGCGAATCGAACCTCGATGTAACGTACACCTTCTACCTGATTATCGATGGCCAATTCATATGCACATCGCTCGAGAGCAACTTCGCTCTGAAGCACACCGACGGTATATTGAAAGCCCTTCAGGTACTCGCCTAGATTGTTATACCGGTCTTTAAAGACCAGCTCCCGAAGCCCTTCTTCCGTATAGCTCGGGAGCTCTACATTGTACTCACGCGCTAACTCTATCAATGTCGAGATTCGTAACGACCCATCGAGGTGAACGTGTAAATCGGTCTTCGGAATAGCTGCGAGAAATTCATTTGATATCGATTGTTCAGACACGTAACGGCTCCTTCAAGGTATTAGGATATCATTAGTGACGAAGTGCTTCTCATTCAAGCAAAAGCGTTGAGTCCTTGAAAAAGGTTAGCCACATTTGAGTTGGAACGAGACGCACCGCAGCCGGGACTGAATCCAATCTCTCGAGCCGGTAGTGGTAAACATTCCCGTGCTGAACCCCAACATACTGGTTCACGACAACACCAATCGCAGGTGCTTCAAACTCAACCTCAACCCACTCGAGTCCCTGACGCGAGACCGCTCGTGGCTGACCGGACATCTCGAAACCTTCTCTTTCTTTCGCATCTTCAAAAGCGGACCTAACCTCTTCAAGAAGCTGTGTTATTTGAAAGTCCTTAACCTCCTCTGCTCTCAGGTCCCGTCGTCCCGCACTGATCGAGTAAGCATCCCCCATCTCTCCAAACCGAAGCATCGTCATCCCGTCTGGCGTCTGGTCCAGACTCGGTGGCCGCGAAAGCAATGACTTCGGTACCGGAATACCAAGCGTCTCCTGCTGCGAAATCTCAACCGGATCCTTCCATAAGACCCAGGGCTCAGATTCTTTCAGAAAGGCTGCGTAACTTCCGACCATCCCCGCCAAAAGCAAAATGAGCAATCCTCTCAATTTCCATGTCGAACGCCCTACCCGCGTGAGGGTCTGAGTACTCCGAGTCGCCACCAGCATAAATCCAGCTGCCGCGCCCCCGAAATGAGCAGCAGCATCGATCATCGGTAAAAACGAAATCCCTGCATTCAAGAGCAGAGTTACGAAGACCTGGCGACGGAATTGACGGTAGACGCCGCGAGGCAGCTCCGATTCCTCTGTTTGTAAGACCAATCCGCCAAGAACTCCGAAGAGACCGAAGAGCGCTCCAGAGAATCCAACTGAAAACGGAGCACTTCCCGAGAAGTGACTGGCCAATGCTCCAGCGACACCGGAGAGAGCAAGGACAAGCAGGAGCCGGGCTGAGCCATAAAGCCTCTCGACAAGCCCTCCCGCGATATGAAGCGCCAAGCCGTTGACCGCAACGTGAATCAGATTTCCATGAAGCATCATGCTGCCAAGAAGTCGCCCCGGATGGAACTCGAAGAGGCCGCCATGTAGGACCCCCGCTCCAAGCCGGACCAAACTCGGCGGACTCGCGCCACCGAGCAAAAATTGAATGAGAAATGCACAGGCTAGAAGGACGAGTAGCGTCCGAGTCGCGGTCACGGGTCGAGCCAAAAGTGAGGCCCGAAATTGCTCGATGCCCCGCCTTACCTGCCGAGTCTCTCTAAGAATCTCTTGCTGTCGCTGATACCAGCCCATGATCGGCTCATGCGATGGCTTGAGGTCACGCAGAGATTTCTTTAAAGCTCGATTTTTTTGCCCCCTCCGTCGAATTTCTCCACGACCATTGACCAGCATCAATCCAGTTTGCGCTTTAAGCAATGGCTTCAACTCTTCTTCCGCGGAAGCACGCTCGGTAAAGACTACGACAAAGAGCGGCGACGACTTGCTGAGATTCTCTCTCAGCCCAATGAGACGTTGAGCAAAACCGTCGTCCTCGTCTGGCCAGACGAGGAGAACCAAAGATCCAGCGGGCCCAAAGGCTTCGGCATGATGAAGACCTATCTCTCGAAAAAACCAGTGCCCCTCGTCCAGTTCGGCCCCAAGGTGGTCAATGGCGGTCCGATAGAAGCGCTGGATCGGTAAATTTACCCCGGGCAAATCGACAGAGTTTCCTTCAGGCTCGGCTCGTCCGTTGATGTTCTCGTCAAAAGTCATTATGCGGCTTCCCGATCAATGCACCCCAAGAAGGAACCAGTATGAGCCTCGAACGCGAATCTCGCCGTCGTCGAACCTTTGCTATCATCTCGCACCCTGACGCCGGTAAAACAACCATTACTGAAAAGCTTCTTCTTTATTCAGGAGCTATTCACCTCGCGGGCTCTATCAAGTCTCGTAAAGCCGCACGTCATACTGTTAGTGACTGGATGAAGCTAGAACAAGAGCGCGGGATCTCGGTATCTTCTTCTGTCCTTCAATTTGAGTACCGAGAAAAAGCGTTGAACTTGCTCGATACCCCCGGCCACGCGGACTTCTCCGAGGATACTTACCGAACGCTCGCAGCGGTCGATTCATCGATCATGCTCATCGATCATGCCAAAGGCGTTGAGGCTCGTACCCTCAAACTCTTCGAAGTTTGTCGAATGAGGAACCTGCCGATTGTAACCTTCATGAATAAGCTCGACCGCGACGGTCTGGATCCGCTGCAACTCATCGATGAAGTATCCGAGACTCTCAATCTTCGGGTCTGCCCCATGAACTGGCCAATTGGGATGGGACGAAGCTTTAAAGGTGTGGTCGACCTCGAAACCAAGATGGTCTCGCTCTACACACCTGAGAAACATGGTACCCAGATCCTCAGCGAGGAGCTTAAAACGCTCGAAGAATGCCGAGCTCTTTTGGGAGATGACGCAATCGACAAAGTCGAGGAAGAGCTCGAATTACTCGAGATTGCCGGCGACCCCTTTACCGAAGAAGACTTTTTAGCCGGTAAGGCCAGCCCCGTTTTCTGGGGTTCGGCAATGACGAATTTTGGGGTTCGCCCACTCTTGAATTTCATGGCCGATAACTCGGCTCCCCCAGCGGCGCGAGATACCGAGGAAGGCGTCACAATTGAGCCAGACAACAGCCAATTCAGCGGCATCGTCTTTAAAATCCAGGCCAACATGAACCCGAAGCACCGCGACCGAATCGCATTCCTACGGGTGCTGAGTGGTCGCTTCGAGCGTGGCATGGAAGTCCAGATCGGGCGCAACAAAGAGAAGCTGAAACTCTCGAAACCCCATACCTTCATGGCCCAAGAGCGGGCCATCGTCGAAGAGGCTTGGCCCGGCGATATCGTCGGTCTTTACGACCCGGGGAAGTTGAGGATTGGCGATACTGTCGCGAGCGGGAAACCGATTCGCTACGGAAGTATCCCCAGATTTGCCCCAGCTTTCTTTGGAGAGCTCGAACTCAAAGATCCGCTCAAGCGCAAGCAACTCGATACCGGTCTTGAGCAACTCTCACACGAGGGTGTCATCCAGCTCTTCTATCGACCAAAGCTTGGCAGGACCAACCCAATTCTCGGTGCAGTCGGTGTACTCCAGTTCGAGGTTCTGAAAGAACGTCTCATCAACGAGTACAATGTCCAGTCGGTGTTTCGTCAGCTTAACTTCGCAGCAGCTCGATGGGTCACTGGATCTGAGGAGGGCCTCGAGTGGCTTAAGGCGCGACGTGACTACCCGGTCTACGAAGACCGCAACGGCAATCCCGTTCTACTGACTGAATCAACCTGGGCATTGAGCTACGCGCTCGACAACGCGCCCGGCCTCGAATTGCACGAGATCGAACCCCTCTAGGTTGCATTCCCGACTTGCCGAAACCAATCATCTCGCACTAGGTTGCCGCCAAGCACTGACTGCAAGGAGATAAACTATGTCAGATAGCAAGCGTGTCGGCGTCGTACTCGCCGGTTGTGGCTACTTAGATGGAGCCGAAATCCACGAAGCAACACTCACCCTACTCTCGCTGGATAAGCGCGGTGTCACGGTGAAAGCCTTCGCCCCAGACAAACCTCAGATGCACGTTGTCGACCACCAGAAAACCGAGCCTCAAGAAGGCGAAGTTCGCAATGTCCTCCAAGAATCTTCGCGTATCACGCGCGGTGATATTCAGCCTCTCTCAGAGTTCAACGCTGACGATGTCGACGCACTGATTTTCCCTGGGGGCTTTGGTGCAGCGAAGAACCTCTGCAATTTCGCGGTCGAAGGCCCGAATATGAGCGTCGAAGCCGATGTGTCAGCCGCAATTGAAGCGGTTCACGGCCAGGGCAAGCCACTTGGGTTTATCTGTATAGCCCCTGTGATTGGCGCGAAGGTCCTCGGGCAGAAAGGCGTCAAACTGACCATCGGTCACGACGAAGGAACAGCGCAGGCGGTGGAGAGCTTCGGTGCCAAGCATGTCCCTTGCGACGTTAGAGATGCCGTCCTCGACGCGGACCATAAGGTAGCCTCTTGCCCTGCGTACATGCTTGGACCTTCCATCGCTCCGGTTGCGGAAGGTATCGATAAAGTGGTTTCGGCTGTCCTTGATTGGGCCTAGTTAGAGCTCAGCACACGCAGCGGCCATCGATGTATACGCATCGCGCGGATATTTTTCGGCGGCCGCTGATAAGCTCTTTAAGACCATATCCTTCGTGATCACTTCCGGCAGAAGGTCGATCGACCCATCCGGCATATACACAACGTAGGCGGGAATCGCTGAGCGCCCGAGCTTGGCCAACCACTCCCAGATCACCTCATTGTCATTCGTTAGGTCAGCCTTCATCGGCAAGATATCGAGGTCTTTGAGCGCCGTCTGGATCGGTTCCGTCTCGAGGATGATCTTCTCGTTCGCCTTGCAGTTCGTGCACCAGTCCGCGGTGTAGTCCATAAAGACCGGCCGGCCGCGCTTGGCTTCAAGTTGGACCCGCTGAGGACTGAAGCCCGCCCAGTTGATATTTCCTTCCTCGGTTAACACCCCAGAGGCGCTCTCTTGTGAGGCTTGCTTGGCCGCCCGGGCGTCGAAATCGACCATCGTCTGAAACCACGCGAGAACCATCACCCCGGAGAACCCGATAGCCCCCAAGCGCCGACCTAGAGGTGCGGTCATCGGTGCCAAAATGGCGTAGATCCAAGACGCGAAACCAGTGAGGACAAGTCCAGCGAGAACCATCGTCGCCGCAGCGGGTATCAGCTGCTCGCTGATGACACCGTAGAGCCACACCGCAGCACCGAGAAGCGAGAAACCCATTAATTTCTTAAATGAATTCATCCAGTTACCCGGCCGTGGGACCAAGGCCCGCGCTGCTGGTATGAAAGCTACCAGCAGGAATGGAAACGCCAAGCCAAAGCCGATGACCAAGAAAATCAAGACCGTCTCCGCTGCGGGGGTACCCGCGCCCAACGCATAAGCAGCGGCGCCACCCAAGAAGGGTGCTGAACACGGTGTCGCCATCACCGACGCCACGATCCCGTTGATAAAGGAACCGACCCAGCCACCATGGTCACCACCGACCGACATTGATATCGAAATTTCGAAAACTCCAAGAGCATTGGCTCCAAGGACCACCATCAATCCCGCAAGGGTTGCGACGAATGCCGGGTTTTGGAACTGCATTCCCCAACCAACCCGCTCACCCGATGCCTTGATGGCCACGATTACAGCCGCAAAGATAAGAAACGAGACGAGAATCCCGCCCGTATAGGCGATGCCCTGTTTTCGATTTTCAGCGGCGCTGGCACTACTATGCTCAACAAGACCGAAGATCTTCATCGTCAGGACCGGTAGGACACACGGCATGATGTTGAGGATCAGTCCTCCCAAAAATGCCAAGCCCATAGTCTGTAATAGTTCCATTATTTGCTCCCGCGCGACGGCATGCTCCCACTAGAATGCTGACTTAAGGACAGATCGCCAGGTGGTCAAGCAGCCTACCTCTACACTTGGCATTCGTGAAGGGTCGATGATAGGTTTTGATCTCAATTGTCGTGTTATTTCGGTTCTTTCTGGGAGGATTCAATGGGGACTCGAACATCCAAGCGGCATCTTCCGATGATGCCCCCCCTTTGGTTACTGCTTTTGTTCACGATGCCCTCAGTTGCCAGCGGTGCTCAGTACCCGACCGTAACCGTCAGTGACGCCATCGTCGAATGCCGAGCACCTGCGGTCTCGGTTCAATTGGACATTTCTATCGAAGACAATGACGACCCACTCCCTCGAATTATCCTCGATAACCCGTTCAACGATGTGAACCCAGACAGTTATCCACTTGGCAATCACGAGGTCTATGTCGGAGGATGCGACCGCAGTGGCAACTGCATCCCGGAATCACTTCGTCCGATGGCAGTTGTATCAGTTCGGGATACACTGGCCCCGACTGTCCGTTTGGCTGATTACCCAGAGAGCTGCGTGAAATCTGGTGATGTTCTAAGATGCGAATGCAATACAATCGGCGGTAACGCTCTTGGCTTCAGTCGCGACAACTTCCAGATCGCCGACCTCTGCGACCCCAGCCCATTCGCACTTTTTGAACTACCCGACGCCCCCCTCTACCCGGTGGGCGAAACGGTCATCAACGCTTCAGTCTTCGACAATTTCGGCAACAGCGATGAGGTAGACCTCAGCGTCCAAGTGCAAGATACGACGCCACCAGTCTTCGCTAGTACGATCCCAGACTTTATCGTGGAAAGCCAAGCCGGTGAATGCACAACCGGTGAGGATCAACCAGGAACATGGGTGCGCATGCCTCGCCCTGCGGTTACCGAAGCATGCTCCGACCCCGACGACGTTCTCGTGACCTTCTCTCACGCGACACTCTTTTTTGAGACGCCTGAAAACACCCAGTGCTTCCCCGACGGGATCCATGCGGTTGAATTAAACGTCTACGATAATATCGGTTTATCCGATCCCGATGCGCCAGTTTTCAATATTCAAGTCACCACTGCCGATTCCCTCGCTCTGACGATCAGTGGAAGTGGGCCAGCTTCGACCTTGGTCAATGCCTCGCAGGTCACCGTGTCAGCCAGTGGCCTGAACAACGTCGGAACTACCCAGTGGGTGGTATCCGCACCAAGCACCGCCCAGGAAGGCAATACGCAGTCGGTTGCTGCCGACCAGAGCGCCATCTTCACCTTCAGTGAAGAAGGAGATTATTGCCCAGTTTACCTGAGTGCTTTCGATTCAGTCGGTAACAGCGGTTCGGACAGCGGCGTGTGCTTTGCCATTGACCGTCAAATTCCGACACACAATTTCGAAGCGGTGGCGACCAGTCGCTCGGCAATTCTTGGTGGCGTCGAGGTTGATATTGATCCGGCCGATGTTACGACATGGCCCGAGTACTACTACGGAGAAAGACTGCCCCTCGAATTCGATGTTGAAGATCTCAGCGGTGTAATGAATACCGGCGTGTCGCGGGTTGAACTTGATATCTTAGACCAGTTCGGCGCGGTTCTCTTTACCGCAGTTGACCAGAGCTATGCCTGTAGTGAAGGCGACTTGGGCCTCTGCCCCCGTGAAGTGCGCATCGAAGGTTGTAACGTCGAGTCGACTGCTTGCGTAAACAACCGTCTAAGCCTAACAGCCCTCTCGCTCGGTCAACACCAAATTCGACTCCGTGTGACCGACGGTGCTGGCAATATCGCCCAAGACCTTTATCCCATTTTGGTCGGAAACCTTGCGGATGGATTCGATAACCTGACGATTGCGATAGACTCGGTTCTCGAAGACCTTTCAACACCCCTCGCAGCACGTCCAGATATTGAGCTTGCCAAGAAATACCTGCAAGACGCATCGGTGCTCTTCCCCTACTCACCTGGACACGCAATTTTGCTCTCTCGTAAAGCGTGGCAAAGCTTACTGAACGCCCAGGTAAGCGGCTCACTCGATACGTCGAAAATTCGGCGTGCTCTGGTTCGAAACGTTCTTAGCGAAGCGACCCGACTTACTGTCGAGCACGATAATCTCGTCAACAGCGGTTCAATAGAAGATTGGTATCCGCTGAGTAACGAGGTCGCAGAAGCAGATTCAGACCCACTCGCCCCAACAACAAATGAGCTCTATCGCCTACGCTCCTTTCTCGTCGGCACTCCAGTGAGCTTCGGAGGAACCGTCACCGAGAAGGATTATGTCGTAAGAGTCAACGATGCAGTGCAGTTGGCGAAGTTTGAAATATCGCGCGCCAATCAGACATCCAATCAGGATCTTCGCCTCACATTATCCTTGCGCGCCTTCGAAGCGCTCGTGATGCTCTATCGAGATTCGACCTACGCCAGTTTATTCGGACGACAGGTGTTCGATGCCTTCCCTGGAACCAGCGATGAACGTGAGGAAGCTTTCTTCCGAGCCAATAGCCCCGCCAAGTTCGGTGATGCGACCGCGGCAACTGTTGCAAATCAAATCGAACGGTTTGCGCAAGATGCCGCCGATGGACGGTTTACTGGCATCAGCCCGGAGATCCTCGATGCGATGCAAAATGTCCGGGACGAGATCGAAACATTTTCAAACAGCGTTCAAGTCATTAAGGCCGCTGAATGGAACCTCGTGAGTTCAGGCTTTGATAACCAGCGCCTTGTTGAAGACGTCTATCTCACCGCCCAATCTGCTCTAGAGGCTCTCGCGTCGATTCGCGACTCTGAAGTTCACACGCTCTACTGGCAGGCGGGGTTAAGCCTCACGTTGGCCTACGTGATTAACTTTTCGGTCTATGAGGGCCCTACATCCCTCGATGCACTTCTTAACAATGCTGAGAACCAGCGGCTCTTCAACAACCTGGGCGTGCCGTCGGATGGTGACCTCAGCAACATCGACCCTTACGCACAAGCTGCCGAATGTCGGTTCTCAAAGCTCATGCGAGCAATTTCCGATGGACGAATCGAAGGACGGATCAATGCCGCCAGCGACCTCTTCGC
>JAYYQC010000234.1:0-8314 GCA_036128675.1 Myxococcota bacterium
CCGCAAGTGGCATTCTGCTCTCATGGCTCGGCGCGCGCTTTGTCCTCCCCAGCTTTCTCACTGTGTTTCCATTGAGCTCCCCGGTCTCGGGTGGAAGTGGTTTAGTTCGTTTAGCTGAATGGGTTTTGGCCAAACGGGGAGGGGTGCCTTATGTCTTCGCGGGTAGTCTGTGTGCGATATTGGCATGTGTCGGAATTTTTAAACTAGATAGCCGAGTCGATATGAGCGCTCTGCTGCCCGCCGATAGTCGTGGCTCGATGGCAATGGATTACATGGCCGAACACTTTGGTGGCAGTGAATTCGTCTTTATTCGAGTGGATGGAAACCTCCAAAGTCCACTTACGCTCCACGGGATTGAGGCTCTTACTGCGAAACTTGAGCGGATCGACGGAATCTACGATGTGATGCATGTGGGTGTCCTCTTGGAGCGCACCTACGAAGGGATGGTTGGCCGACGAGGGTTGCCTACGAGTGAGGCCCAAGCATCGACGCTATTTGGACTCCTGACTGGTGCGCCCATGATCTCTCAGCTCATTACGGGAGAGTATGACCAGGCCTTGATTCAGGTTCGCCTTAAACCTCTGAGTCTTGATGGCGTTGAAGAAACTCTCAGGCTGATTCGTTTGGCTGTTAGCGAATTTGAAGACTTTGGCGAAATAGGACTTGAGGAACGACGAGAGCTCTGGGCCGCAGAGCTTGTGGGAAGGCGTGAAAACGGAAAAACGAATTTTGAAGTGTTTTCCGAGCTTCGAGCTAAATCTCCACCCCCTCCGAGAGATAGACTCGAGTTGGATTTAGTTGAACGGATCGAGTCAGGTGAGTGGCTCGTGGATATCGACGTACTTCTCGAAGTTGAGTCATCTCTTATTGCTCGCTCTTGGGTTGAGGCTGGCGATGAACCCAAAGCCTGGGTGGCTTGGCTGAATGAAGCAGGCGTGAGCATCGGTGTCGATGCTTCGAGTGAGGATGCATGGTTTGCTTTGGGTGATATCGCGGCTCTTGTCGATGAGACACTGCAGCGTGACGCATTGGTCGGGTCACTTAGCGCGGTGACTGGGATGCAGGCAAAGGCATCAGAACTTGAGCGTTTATGGGACGTTTTCGAGAGCCCTTCGGCTTTGTCAGGAACCTCGCCGATGCAATGGCGCGTGAATGGTCTCCCCGTGATGTATGAAGGTCTGTCGGAGAGTGTTGAGGATAACCAACTTCGTAGCACTTCGGTGGCCTTTCTCGCAGTACTTCTCGTCTTGGCTTTGCTCATTCGCCGGGTCTCAACTGTTTTGTGGATTGCGCTTCCAATTACCTTCAGCTTGGTGTGCGTTTATGGCGGTATGGGCTGGAGCGGTGTCCATCTCGATATCGGTACTTCGATGCTCGCCAGCTTAGCACTCGGGGTTGGTGTCGATTATGCGGTTCATGCATTTATGAGCGACGATGGCATCAGCCGTGGGACTGCGGGCGCTATCGTAACCAATGCCTTGGTCGTGGCAGCCGGCTTTTCGGTTTTAACCCTGGCGGCCTCCCCACCGATCAAGGTGATGGGTGCATTGACAGCGATAGCCATGGTTCTTGCTGCAATGACTACCCTCATGGTTTACACTCTGACCGGGCGTAAGTCCTGGCTCAATGAAGGGAACGACTAAATGTTTGGACTTTTAATTGCGATGATTGCTGCGGCTTCGCCCGGTGACGTTGTCTTGGCTGATATGGATAAGGTTCTCACTTTAGCACAAGATCAGGTGATGGAGTTTGATTGCATTACCGAGTCCAAGGGTACGGAGGTCGGCGTCATCACTTTCCAGGTCTTTCTTAAGGGGACCGACTGGCGACGCGTGGAGTTTAAAGAACCGGGCAACGTCAAGGGAATGAAAATCCTGACTCGGGCTGCGCAAGATATGTATGTTTACCTCCCCGCATTCAAAAAGGTTCGTCGACTTGCTTCTCATGTCAAAGAGCAGGGTTTTATGGGGACTGCCTTCGGGCACGAAGAAATGTCCCTGGTTCGTTTTGGCCCACTCTTTAAGGGCAACCTCGTTGAGCAAAGTGACCATCATTGGTTGATTGAAGCGACAAAACGTCCCGATGTTGATTCCGCCTATGCGAAGCTTCTGATTGAGATCCGAAAGGACCTTCGGCAGCCGGCTCAGATTCAATATTTTGATGCTGAGGGGCGCCTCCTTAAGACTGAGAAACGACTTGAGTATGGTTGTCGAGGGAAGGTGTGCGCACCAAGGGTCATTCAGATGACTGATCATAGTCGAGGCGACCTTTCGAGTAAGCTGGTTCGAAAAAGTTGGATGGTTAATACCGGAGTCCCCGACAATTATTTCTCGCTTCAGTCGCTTCGGCGTGGAAACTAACCTCAGGATTTCTCGATGGATGCTTATCGATCTGCGTTAAGCGCATTCTCACTTGGATTCCTCTTGTGCACTGGGGCACCGGCGTTCGCTGATTCTTCAGACACCCAAGATGAGCCGCCCACGAAGGATGCGACCGCTGATTCAGATAACGAATCAACGCCATCGCCTTATGCACCCGCATCTGAGCTTGAGGATTCACCTTATGGCACACCCGTCGATTTGGGTGCCGTTGGGGGAGAGTCCGAGATGCAACTCCCTTGGCTTGCCGCGTCACCTGAACAGGAGGATATGGGGGAGTTAGGACTACTGACCATTGATTGGAATATCAGTGGCCGCTCGATTATCCACGTGCGACTGGAAGACAAGAGTCGTGGCGATTTCTACAATCGCCAGGTCCTGACTCCAGGGTTGGCGCGGTATCAGAACTCGGCGAATTTGATGATGCAAGCTCAGTATGGTGAGTTTACATCCGCCCTCGACCTAGATGTAGACTGGATCGGTTATAGTAACACGATTCTAAGTGATGTCGGTGATTTTCCTGGTCGACCTCGAGATGGTTTGTTTGGATTGGAGCTGAATGCGCTCTATCTCATTTGGGACGACATCTTTGGCATTCCCGGTACTGGTTTCAAATTTGGTCAACAGCGGATCCAGTGGGGGGTTGCGGACCAATTCAACCCAACCAATACATTGAACCCAAACGACCTTCGGGATGTCCTACTCTTTGGTCAGCAAGCCTCGAATTTGATGGCTGCCATGGATATATCCCTTTCTGAGAATTGGGTTCTTGATTTGGTGTGGATTCCCACCTTTCGTGCGGCGCTGCTGCCAAAGACAGGTGATGTCAGTGTCGTGAGCGTTGACCGGGTACCATTTTATGACGAAGCGCTACGGTGGAGATTGCACGTCGACCGTGAGCTCGCACAGGCGTACAACAAGCCGACGATTGTCGAAGAGATTGTAGCCGATGATCCGAAGCTTTCTCCTGAAAATCAGAGCTTTGCGTTGCGTCTGTCTGGCTTAATTGGTCGGCAGGACTTCGCGTTATCTTATGCCTATGGGTTCCGAGATCTCCCTGTTCCGACCTCGACTAGCTCTGTAGGACGTAATGAGAGTTTCTGCGATGGCGACGAGTGCATTGAGGGACTCATCGCCAATCAAGTGGTGTTGGAATATCCTCGTCAGCAAGTCATCGGTGCCAATTTGACTGGAGAAATTCCTATACTCGGGGGTACCTCATCGGTTGGATACCGCTTTGAAGCAGCACTTATTTTTCCGGAGAAGATGCGCGCTGCAATCGAACTCACCGACGTTCAAGTAGCAAATTTCCCGTCCCAAAATGGTCCGTACGATTACGTTGCACCCGACGGTGGGTTACCAGTCGTCTACGATGATGCTCCCTTCATGAAGTGGACACTTGGTTTCGATTACACGCTTACGCGCGAGCTTTATCTCAATGCAATGTGGGTACATGGCTTTGTTGACGAGTTTGGTGCCGGTGACTGGCTCTTGCCAGGTGCCGTCGACGTACGAGCGGGTGGCGCGGTATCGATGGAGCAGGGTGAGCTACTCGATTGCCGCGGACTTGGAGGTGAGGGCTCGGGCGAAGAATGCATCACCGAGTGGTACCGGCCAAAAATCGCAGATTACTTGGTGCTTGGTGCAGATTTCCGCTTTGCTGAAAACCGCGCGCTGATCCGGCTCTTCGCCATCTGGGAAGTAAGCGGATACACTTATTCCTACCCGGATCGCTTAGGGAATCGGCAGACCGCTAAGTTTATGCCTTGGGAAAAAGAGGCATTCTCAGCCGTTATTTTTCCTCAGTTCAGTTACTTCTTCAGCAATGGTTTCGAGGCAGAGCTTGGTGGACTGGTTGCGCTGGGACGCGATTATACGCGATTTGGTGACCCCGCCGTCGGCGGCTCACTGATTTGGTCGAGGTTCCGAGTCAGATACTAGAGGCTTTTGCCTGCCTTTGGAGGCTTTCTAGCCACTCCAGCGCTTCAGCGCGGGTGTCGAAGCCCTTCATTTTAGCACCTGAAAGCATCGCAACAAAAGTGATGCCGATCCGAACCACGCCGGTGGTGGAGACCACAGCAATACCGGTGAGAGCAGGGAGCAATTCTCGAAAGCGCTGGGCGTGGGCAATGGCTACTTCTCGAGCATAGCCTTGAACTTCACTCATTGAGTAAAGAAGTCCAATGGGCCCCGTATTCAACCCCACTAAGCTTTGGAGTTCAGAGAAGTACGCTTCCGACCCCACTTCAAGGAATCCACTCATCTCTACTTCGATGTAGTGGTCAAAGCTTGTGACCCGAATCGGTTTGGAGCTATTCATACTATTCAAAATTACTGTATTTGGGGTGGATTTCCAAACCAAAGTGGCATGAATGGCTGATATTCGAAAAGCGGATATCTGAGTCGTTTGCCTACACCTTCGGTGCAGGCAAAGCGCGTTAGTCGGTTGGGTTTTCGGCGAGCCAGACTTTGATCGCAGCGACCGTACTTTCGAAATCTTTGTACCAGAGGTCTAGGGTGCTCTGGATTGTTTCCATTGAGCCAAGTCGACCCGCTTCTTCAATCTGAGCAAAGTGTCCCGCAATGGTTGTTGCACCGACGTTGGCGCTTCCAGATTTTAGCGCATGAGCGAGGGCTGCGGCCGAGTCGATATCGCCCGCCAAGAGGGCCTCACGTAGGCTCTGTGTCCGCGGGAGCGCGTCATCAAGGTACGTCTCAAGGAGGTCAGCAACGAATTCTAAGTCTCCGTCTGCTAACTCGGCTAATTCATCCAATTTGCTCGGGTCTAAGTGCATTTTTTCGGCCTTTGTCGGGGGTCATCACCGATAAATTGGGTATGACATGGTTAAATCATTCTGGCAAACGCTAGCCAGCGTCTCGCTTCCAGTCACAGAACGTACGTAGCTATTGAAGCTACCTTGGCCCTAGCAGTATGATTTCCTCAGTGATGCTTCTTTGGGGGAACGAATGAGTAGTACTCAGGCTTCTGGAATGTCTAGCTCAGTCCGCGCGTTGGTGATGATTGGTGTCATTAACGCGATTATTCTCGCGATTGCATTGTTTTTGTCTCAGGCAGCCACCGACGGTTCGTCTGAATCCACGACCGAGGCTGCAGACGTCGCTGAAGGCGATGATACCGAAGAAGCCGACGAGTCATCCGAAGAGAGCAACGAAGAATCCGGTAGTACCACCCTCGTCCTGCTCTGGATTGGTGCCGCGGCCCTCAGCGTGTTTGGCACGAAGTTCGTCTTAGGTCAGGTATTAGGTAATCCCGATGACCTGGAAGGCACGATTAACAATATCGAGCGCGGCGATCTTCGGGTTTCCTCGAGCAACGACGATAACCTTGTGACTCGCGTTCAAAGCCAACTTAACGAGGCCCTCCAGAGTGTCCGAACGCTTATTGAGTCAACGGATTCGACCGTGGTACGCCTGCTTGGTTCGGTGCGAAGCCTAGGAAGCGCCAGTGAGCAACTCATGGGTGACGCATCCTCTAGTTCCGAGGAAGCGGGTAGACTCTCGGCAACTGCATCGCAGGTCAGTGAGAACGTTCAAACGGTTGCCGCCGGTGTCGAAGAGATGGGCTCTAACATCAAAGAGATCGCCGAAAATGCGCGTCAGGCATCCAGCGTTGCACAATCTGCCGTCGATATCGCCCAAGACACGGTGAAGACCGTCAACAAACTCGATGTAACGAGTAAAGAGGTTGGTTCTGTTGTGAAAGTAATCAGCAGTATCGCTGAGCAAACGAACCTCTTGGCTCTGAACGCTACGATTGAAGCTGCGCGGGCAGGGGAAGCTGGTAAGGGCTTCGCGGTTGTTGCGAACGAAGTTAAGGAACTCGCCAAGGAAACGACCCGGGCGACTGAGTCTATCACCGAGCAGATTACCGCAATTCAAACCGATATGGATGGAGCGGTTACCGCGATCGACCAAATCATGTCGATTATCCTCGAGGTAAACGAGTATCAGACCACCATCGCGACCGCTGTTCAGGAGCAGACAACCACTGCATCTGAGATGGGCCGTCACTTGCACGAAGCAGCGGCAGGCACGACTGAAATCGCTGACAGCATCTCACATGTAGCAGGTACCGTCGATGGCACCGTGCACGCCGCTGAGAATGCATGCGAAATGTCGGAACAAATCGGTGATGCATGCGAACAAATTCGGCGCATGGCTGGTGAATTCGTCACTAGATAACCAATATCGCGCTAAAATTTTGGCGCATGTACTAAAATTTCGATCCCGAGTCCCCATTACTTTGCGCCAAAATTTAAGCCGGTCGTTAGGGTCATCCTTAAACGCTGCTCCAGCGGTGGTTTTGGCAAATTACAAAGTTGGCACGCTTCCTGTATACTAAGAAACAAGTCGACTGAGTCGATAGTCTTGCGGATGCCGTCTCCCCCAAGATGCCGCAAGATGGAAAACCGAGTTGGCCAATGCCGGTCCCCCCCGGCGGTCATACTCGAGGAGTGGCGCTTCAATCCTCCCCCAATCCCCAATGAAGCGTCACTCCCCCCTTTTTCCTCGAAAGCCTTCCTCAATGCCCATTTAGTTTTGCTCTGACACGCTGACGTTTATATGGTGCGCTTATGACAAAGACTGACGCATATAAGCGCCTGACCGCCCCCAAAGAGGCGCACGCCTCGGGCTTGGCAACTCTGATCATCGAATTCTTGGGTTCTCAAAAACTCGACACGCTTTTTCCACCGGACGAGCTTGAAGCGTTCCTGACCGAAGTGAGTCTTGCCTTGGCTGGAAGTGACATGCTTGAACGTTTGGTACTTGAGGGTATCGATCGTGAGGCGGGTGATTACCCAAGTGAAGGTGAGACGCTCAAGGATTGGTTGCCTGAGAGTGTAATTAAGGAAATGGAAGCCCAGGCCCGTCGAGGTGGAAGATTACCTCCGGACCTGGCGGAGACCGTTTTTGGTGGCGAGCTCGTCAAGACGGTACTTGGTGGTGCGCTCAGCGACCTTATGACGACGTTCGTGACGAAACTACCGATTGCAGGCCTTCAGGGTGAGACCAACGGAGGCTCATCAGGGCGTTCGTCTGGCTTACTTGGGAGCATCGCGCGAGCGGGAGCATCCAAGTTAAAAGAGGCGTCTTCAAACCTTGGGCTCGGCGCTCTTCAGGAAACTTTGGAGGCCAATGCGAAGGAGTTCGCGATGCAGTCTACCGACCGACTGCGCCGGGCTATTGGACAGCGACTCACGGCGACCGAGGGTGGGCTGGCTGATTTACGTGTTGAGATCTTACACCTTGTCTTGGCGTTCGAGGTTGAGAAGGTCTGGTCGTGGAGTCGTACTGAAGATCGAAAGCTCGCTGCTTCCATTGTGAGAGACACTTTGAAGCACGCGATCGCGACCGACTCACTTGGCCCTGAGCGCACTAGAAAGCATATAGGGCACCTCAATCAGGCTTTTGGTGAGACATCACTCAAGGCGTTTCTAGAGGAACTCGGTTTGTGGGGCGCACTTTCGTCGCATGTCGAGCCATGGATCGGAAAGCATCTCGAGGTATTTTTCAAGACCAAAGAGTTTAAGGGTTGGTTTGATAATATTGTCGGTGGTGGGAAGTAGGCTCCCACAATCCCCTCGTTACCAACGCTTAAAGAGCTTCTTAAATAGAGACAAACTCGGTCGCCGTCTCTTCCTCTTAAAGGTGCTTTTAGAGCCGCGCGGACCAATGCTGGTAGTGTAAATCATAGAAGCCTCCTTAAGAAAAAGCCTGCCAGAATCCGGCCACTACGTCTCTTTTTGACTGTGACAGACCGTTACGGTGTCGTCACATTTTCACGTCTTGATAAGAACCTAAAAGAGGATTCGGCAACGGATAGTGCCATCAATATCCAAGAGTTCACTCTTCAGATCGGGGCCGTGCTCTTGTGCGATATCTGTGACGACATAACCTATATCGCCACTGGTCTG
>JAYYQC010000235.1:0-4058 GCA_036128675.1 Myxococcota bacterium
ACGCGATACAGACGGTGCACTCATACAGAACCCCACACCTAGCCACTCATCGTATCGGTGGTACGCTCAGCTGCTTTTCGATGAAGATGACAGGGACAACGAGACTGCCACGATCCACGTAGACTTCACGGGCGATGGGCATCACAGTCTTGAAATCTGGGCAGGTTTCGGGCGCGTCCGTTCAACCCAAGGCTTCGAAAAGCTCTTCGAGACCCGTGATTCAACCCGCCGAAGGTTCTCACTCCAATCTCGCCCGGAGTGGAAAGGTTTGGACATCGCTTTAAAGGTAATCTTACGCAAAGATCATAATGTCGTCGTCGAGTCGTCTGTCTTATCGGTCAATTCCACCGTCCCGACAGACGACTGGATGGAGGAATCCTTTACTCTGAGACCAATGGAACGAATTGAGCGTGCCAGTGAACTGAGGATCGGTGCGTTCAATATCCAGGTCTTTGGAGCGAGTAAGTCGCGAAAAGATGATGTCATGGAGAGACTGGTGGATATCCTGACCCGCTATGACATCGTACTCATTCAGGAGATACGAGATAGCTCTGGCACTGCAATCCTCAGCCTCCTGGGGCAACTCAACGCCGAGAATCAAGGCGACTTTCAAATCAGCGTAAGTCGACGTCTCGGTAGTACAGACATGAAAGAACAATACGCGTACCTCTATCGAGACTCTAAAGTTTCTCTCGTGGACGTGAGGCTCTATCCGGACCACGACAACGACTTTGAGCGACCTCCCTATTTAGCAAGGTTTCGAGAACCTCAAAGCCAAGAAGACTTTACACTCATCGGGATACACGTTGATCCAGATGAAGCCTATTATGAGATTGAGAATCTTTCCAGAGTTGGGACTTACGTCAAACGCTCGATGCGAGAACACGACTACATTATTTTGGGTGACCTCAATGCTGACTGTACTTACCTGAAAGAACACGAACTGGAGGAAATCTCTCTTTACCAAAGCAGCGCTTATACCTGGCAGATCACGAGCGATTTCGATACGACGACCGCGCTAAGCTCATGTGCCTATGACCGCATCATCACCCACGGCTCCACCACCGACTGGACCAAGTCAGTGGACGTCTACCGCTTCGATAGAAGATTAAGACTCTCGCGAGATGCTGTACGCCGCATCAGCGATCATTACCCAGTTGAGGTTAATTTGCGTCTACCGAGTCAGTCCGGCCGCTAAAGGAAGACCAAGGTGCCCTCATTTACCAAAGATTCAATTTTGGCATCTGCTTCACGCTGGTCCGGCCGCCACTTCAGATGGAAAATGAGGCGCTGCTGAAGTACCAGAGGTTCGACTCTCATCTTTGGGTCCAAGCAGACGTAGGTAAAGCAGAGCTTTGCATCATCGCTGCCAAAGCTGAGATAACGACGCTCATTATTGATGATGCAGGGAAGCTCTGACCGAAAACGCTCAGGTTCGTCCGCAATATCTTGCTTTTCAAACCAAGACTTAAGTCGTCCCCACGAAAGGTTCGATATTTCTGTGAGCAAAGAATTCGCCCGCCGAAAATCCGCATCTTGATTCCGACCCGCCTCGGTCCCAGGGATTACCCCGCTTTGAAGCAATCGCCATAAAGCTTCTTCGCGAGCTTCAAAGAGCATATACCCTCGGCACCACCCTCCTTCGAGTCGGACAAAAGAGACAATTTCACCGAAGAGCAATTTATCATGCGAGAGAAAAGGCGTATCCACCTCGACCATGAGGTCTGGGAAAACCGATCCCAGGACTTTTCGAGTCTCATCTTGAACAGTTCGAACCAATTCGCATGGATAAGATCTTGAAAATATCCGTCTCTGGACTGTGTTAACAAAGCTTCGGTCCCCCGGCTTGAAGTAAACGCAGCAGCAGTAATCTTCTAAGCCGGGGATTGAGATCCCCGACTCTAGCTCGAGCCGAACGAATACCGGTAGTTCCGGGCGCTCTCGCTTTAGGGTCTTAAGCGTGTCTAACAAAACGTCTTCTTCGCCACGTGCAGCACCGATAAAGAGTCCGCCTAGGTCGATTTTATTTTCAAGAAACCGTAAAAAACGCGGCAGTTCATCAACCCGGAGCCCCTGAAGATGGTGCGCTTCGAGCGCAGCCCGAAGCGGTTGACGCTCCTCAACGTTCGGCTCATAGACGAGAACTTTAGTGCTGACCGAATCCGTCACGTGGAATCTCCCTAAGGTTCGCTAGAGATTGTAACCAAGAAGCTTCGCGAACCAAAGACTTTTATACCGCCGCCCCTCCTTGTTTTGCCTCGGCCTGCGAGTCGTTCTACAACTTGGACGTCTAAGAGAGGGCAACGATGCATCCGTTCTTCGCCATTTTATTGTTCGCGTTTTCTTCACCCTCTGAATCAAGGTTCAAGGTTTTGAGCATGAGCGTTGATGAAATGGATGCGATGCGTCCAAGCACCTGGCGCCCCGGATGTCCGGTGCCTCTCGGCCTCCTTCGTAAGGTCATCGTGCCTTACTATCATCCGTCTGGAGAGAGTCGTCAGGGAACATTGATTGTACATCAAGCTGTTGCCACCGAGGTTGGGGAGATCTTCGTTGAGCTCCACCGACAACAATTTCCAATTGAGGATATCAGTCCAGCACTGACCAAGCTTGGCAAAGACGATGCTCTCATGCGTTCCAACATAACAAGCGCATTTAACTGCCGAGCAATCACGGGAGGAAAGGGATTCTCGCGTCACAGCTATGGCAGAGCCATCGATATTAATCCGCTATGGAATCCCTACATTAAAGGGAAGAAAGTTCTCCCTAATGAAGCCCCCAAATTTGCGAGGCCTCCGCGAGACGTCTCTCGGGCGGGACTTATCCACACAGACTCCAGCGTCGTAAAACTCTTCCAACGCTATGGATGGAAATGGGGAGGGCACTGGAAACGCGTCAAAGATTACCAACATTTCGAGAAGAAGCGGCAATGATAGCCAACTCAGAGAGCCTCAGAAAAGTTGTGTCGTCGTCGCTCGCCGAGCCGATTCAATCACTCTCAGCAGTTGCCGGCGGAGATATCTGTAACGCGTATCGTGCAATTACTCAGAACGGTAAATATCTATTCATAAAGACACACCCCCATCCACCACCCGAATTCTTCGAGGCAGAATCTCGAGGTCTTGCGATGCTTCAGAAGACCAGGACTCTCGCCGTACCTACAATCCGTGCGGTCATCTCTGAACCTGAACTTAAGGCGCTCATTTTGGAATGGGTCGAACCTGGACCGATGCACCCTCACACATCCGAGGACTTTGGGCGCGGACTCGCGATGCTCCATCGGTCACCTGCACCCTACTTCGGCTTCGATACAGATAATTATATTGGTACTCTAAAACAGCCAAATGCTGTGAGTCAGAATTGGATTGAATTTTTTACCCGTTACCGAATCAGCCCTCAAATAAAACTGGCTGAATCCAATGGCTATCTCCCTAGATCGATTCGCTCCGATCTCGACGTTCTTCTCCAACGTCTTCCAAAGCTCATTGACGCGTCAGAGCCCCCATCCCCCCTTCATGGAGACTTGTGGGGCGGTAATCGCCTTATCGACGCGTCCGGAAACTCGTGGTTGATCGATCCTTCCTTTTACTTTGGTAACCGTGAGGTAGACCTTGCGATGATGCGACTCTTTGGCGGTTTCGACCAGGTCGTGTTCGATGCCTACGCGGAGGCGTTTCCTCTCTCAGCGGGATGGAGAGAACGAATCGAGCTCTACCAACTCTATCCAATGTTGGTGCACCTAAATATCTTCGGTACGGGCTATCTTGGCTCGGTGGCTAATATCGTAAGGCGCTATCTCTAATCACGGTACGCGCCGACAAAGAGTACCGAAGTCTGGACGCTTAATGGTGGGGGTCACCTTGGCTTTACCAACCCACAAAAATCCAACGATCTCTTGTTCCTCTGAATCCAGACCGGCAACCTCGTACGTGCAGGGGTCACGTGTGATTCCCCCCGTGCTCCACTTTGTTCCCCACCCTTCGGCGTGCGCAAGTAGAGAAATATTCTGGATAGCACATGAGACAGCCGCGTAATCCTCTTTTGACTGAAATGCATTG
>JAYYQC010000236.1:0-3623 GCA_036128675.1 Myxococcota bacterium
GGTTTGGAGGTACCCCGATGAACCCAAGCACCACCCGGTTTCCCCTATTCCTATCCGTCTTTCTGTTCTGCAGTGCTGCGGCCTGCTCCGAAGACACCGTTGACCCAGTCACAACCGATGCGACCGACAGCGCAGACGCCTCAGATACAGGCGATGCCAGCGATACCTCGGACGCATCGGATGCCAGTGACCCGGCCGATGCGAGCGATAGCTCAGACGCATCGGATGCAAGCGACCAGACCGATGCGAGCGATACCTCGGACGCATCGGATGCAAGCGACCAGACCGACGTGACCGATAGCTCAGACGCTTCGGACGCAAGTGATGCAACCGAGAGCGCAGATGCTTCGGACCCAACCGACGCTACAGATAGCTCAGATCCTTCCGACCCAACCGATGTGACCGACACCTCGGACGCAAGCGACGCCACAGACACTTCAGACGCTTCGGACCCAACCGACGTAACCGATAGCTCAGACGCGTCAGATGCCTCGGACCCAACCGGTGTCGTAGAGCCGACCGGCCTACCCCATCTCGGCAACGGTGCCCACACGATCGATGCAGTGGATGTTGAAGTCATTGCCGGCGAAGCCGAAGGCCTCACCGACCCACGCGATATCGCCTTCAACCCAGTCCGTGGCGAAGAGCTCTGGACCATCAACGGCCTCGACTCGAGCTCGGTCGTCTTGATTGAGCCAAGCAGCGAGCGTCGCTGGCTCTGCGATGAATCTTATTATGGGACAAACGACGGATGCGACTGTGGCTGTGGTGTCCTCGACCCCGACTGTAGCTCTTCGGCCGCCAGCGCCTGCCAATACACGCTCTGCACTGGGCAGACGCTTGATCCCAACGACCCGACGCTCTGCGCGACACCTGGCTTTACCGAGAGCGCCAATCAGCGCTGGCGCTTTGTACGACGCCTCCCCAACGATGGCAGCAACACCCACTTCATGGCGCGGGTCTCGTCGCTGGCATTCGGTGCGGATGGAAATTTCGCCACCGCTCATGAAGAAGACCAGATCACCCAAGCGGTGACCCCAGCCGATTTCATGGGGCCGACTCTCTGGGACGGCAACCTCAATATCTACGACGGCGGACACGCGAGCCACCTCGATATGCTTCACAACAGTCCCAACGGAGCCGGCATCGCCTGGGAGACCGGAAACGTCTATTGGATTTACGATGGTTACCATCAGGCCCTGACCCGCTATGACTTCGCGCAAGACCACGGACGTGGCGGCAGTGATCACTCCGACGGTACCATCGAGCGCTATGCCGATGGACAGATGGGCTACCTCCCAGGCGTCCCGTCGCATATCGAGTGGGATGCCAGCCAGAGCCTCCTTTACGTTGCTGATGCCGAGACCGGTGCGATTCGGGTCCTCAATCCGAACCCAGCCAGCGCAGGGGCCGATATCAACCCCAATTACGACGGCACCCTCCAGCGCATCTTCAACGGTTCAAGCCTGAGCACACTCATCGTCAAAGGGACCGCTGGACTCGATACACCAAGCGGCCTCGCGCTTCATGAAAACCGCATCTACGTGACCGACTACGCAACCGGTCGCATCTTTGCCTTTGATCTGACTGGCAACGTCGTCGATTACCTCGATACCGGCCGAACCACCTCACTGATGGGGATGGCTATCGGCAGCGATGGTGCCATCTACGTGGTCGACAACGCCACCAAAGAGGTCTTGCGCATCTCGGCCAAGTCCTAATCCGCCGAAAAATTGCCAGTCCGCCTAAGTTTGGCCATGGTGCCCCTTCTTCATGAGGAGGCATCCATGGAAGCTTGGGTTGGCTACGCACTCTTATTCATCAGCCTGGCGGCATTCTTCGCCTCGCTCGGCTTTCTCTATCTGCTTACACAGCGCTTTGCGAAGCTAAGTGTCGGTCCAGGCGAGGTCCTCGAGGTGGTGAGCCGCGGGGGCACCCAATGGCACCATGCCCATACCACCCTCTGGCTGGCCCCTTGGACCACCCGTCGACACCATCGTTTTCAAGATGCACCAGGCGCACCAACCTTTATCCTCTGCAATACAATCCTGACCATCACACTTGATATGGAAGCCACCACCGTCGAGGGCGTGACAACCCGCTTTAAGCTAAGCACCGAGATTGACCTCGATGAAAACCATCGCTCGTGGGCGAAGCTACCGGTCTGGCAGCACTACGCCCGGAGCCTGCATGAGCTGACGATTGAAGAAATCTCCGAGCGCTCACTCCACTCGCTTCGACAAAACCGCCGCCCCATCGCCCAGAAGCTGGTTCGTGAGTTTTATTTCACTGCATCCGGCGTGCGAAAGATTCAGGTGCATGCGCCGATTGAATTTGATGCGGAGATCGAAGATGCCTTCCAGCGAGAGCTTCATGCGATGCTGGAGCGCCGTATCGATGATGCCCGTGGCCCCGTGCAATCCGTTGAGGGCAACCGTCGAGCTGGCTTATCCAAGCGCAACGACGAGCCGGCTGCCCATCCTACGCTTAGCGAAGAGGAGCTTGAGACCCTCCAGCGCATTCTCGGAACCGATCGCGCCACTGCGATGATGATGGCGGGTACGATTCAGAGCTTGCGAGACTCAACCGTTGGTCACCTTCAATCGCCGAGACCAACGCCATCCCAGGGCTGAGTGCTGAGCTTCTCCTTTTGAGACTTACTGAGCCTCTTGAGCTGAACCTCGCGCTTCATCGCGCTTGATTTCGAGAGATAAGGCTCCGCGTAGAGGAGCCGAATCGGTCCGCGGCCTGCGGTATACTTGGCACCCTTGCCGCTCTGATGCGCCTGCATCCGCCTCGTAAGATCAGTCGTATACCCCGAATAAATTGAACCATCGCCACAGAGCACCAGATAAGCCCACGCCTCAGCCGTCTCTAGCCAGCCTGCCAAGCAGCGAAGCTCTGCGCGGCGCTCTTTCTGGAGTCCCAGATAGCGCCACAAGAGCCGTGAGGCCATACTACGATGAGGCTGCCAGGACTCCAGAAGTGGTGCTGAGGCCTCTTCAAGCCCCTCCTTCTCTAGACCATAAAGATCGATAAGACCCCGTCTTAGGCCAGCGTCCCCGAAGCTGAAGACATCGGGTCGATGATAACCGAAGAGAAGCATCATCTGAGCGGACCAAGGGCCTAGCCCCTTGAGCTCTTTGAGCGCCTCGACCACATCCTCGTCCGAGCGCCTCGCAAGCGAACTCAGTGAGATGTCTTTCGCTTCGAGTGCGTGGGCGATGCCTTGAATCGTCCGCGTCTTGCTCCCACTCAGTCCGGCACCTCGCAAGGCTTCCGGGCTCAGCGCTGCAACGGCCTTAGGGGTGAACCGCGAAACCAAGGCTCGGACCCGAGACCAGATCGTCGAGGCTGCAGCTTCGGAGACCTGCTGACTCGCAACGATTCGAGCGAGCGTCTCAAAATGTGAACGGCCTTGATAGGCACCACCGAGCGGTCCCCCAGCGGAGAGTAAGGCCGCAAGGATAGGGTCTCTGCTCAAATGCGCTTCGGCCTCGGAGGGAGGGAGCATCTATTTCTTCCGACAGAGCTTATTGCAGGGGATGCCATCGCTGTTACCATCGAGGTGCTTCAGACCGCACGCGAGGTAACGCTTCGCCTCATCACACGAGCTCATCTCC
>JAYYQC010000237.1:0-10000 GCA_036128675.1 Myxococcota bacterium
CGCATCAACTCACGCGGCAGAGTAAGGGAGGCTCTTGTCATGCTTAACATCACTCAGTCAGTGCTCGCAGCGGTCACGCTGCTCACGCTTATCGGTTGTACCAGTCTGATCGATACGCAACTTGAGGAGTCAGAACGCAATTCTCCAAGCTGCGAAGGCGCACCCGAACAAGACCGCACGACCTATCCAACCGACGACATCGGTACCGTCGAAGGTAAAACACTCGACAATCTCTCATTCACCAATACCGATGGCAGCAACTTTTCTCTCGGTGCAGACATATTCGCTGACGAAAGTAAGAGACTACTCCTGCTGGTCACAGCGGCTGGATGGTGCACGGCATGCCGAGAGGAGCAGCCGGCGCTCGAAGCGCTCTATCAAAACTATAAAGACCAAGGCCTCGAAGTTGTAGTAGCGATCTTCGAAGATAATAATTTCGGTGCAGTCACGACCGACTTTGCGACGTCCTGGAAAGACAACTACTCCCTGACCTTCCCTGTGGTGGCAGATATCGACTTCAAGCTTGGGGCCTACTACGACCCGAGTCTCACTCCAATGGCCATGCTTGTCGACGTAAACGAGATGGAGATCTTAAATATACAAATCGGTGCTCAACCGGCAACTTTGGAAACGCTCGTCGTAAGCCAATTGGACGCACTTGGTTCACCATCAAATTGCGACGAAGGAAATGACCGAAGCAACTATCCCACTGAAAACCTAGGTGTTGAAGAAGGCGACGTTATCGATAATTTAAGCTTCACCAATATCGATGGTTCTTCCTTTTCGCTAGAGCAAGACATCTACAGAGCGACCGACAAAGATCTCCTACTCCTTGTGACAGCGGCTGGGTGGTGTACTGCCTGTCGAGAAGAGCAGCCGGCTCTTGAAGACCTCTACCAAACATACAAAGACCAAGGTCTCGAAGTACTTGTCGCGGTTTTCGAGGACAACAATTACAATGCCGCCACTCCCGATTTTGCCGGTTCATGGCGAGACAGCTATGCCTTAACCTTCCCGGTTGTTGCCGATACGGACTTTAAGCTTAGCGCTTACTACGATCCAAGCTTAACGCCGATGGCGATGCTGGTGGACATTTCAACAATGGTCATCCTGAATATTCAGATTGGTGCTCAGCCCGCCACGCTGGAGACCTTAATTCAGAGCCAGCTCTAAGCAATGAACTAGGTGATGTTGAACCCCGACACCTGAACCAATATCTGAGTGTGTAATCATCATGAAGCAAACTAAACGACAGCTATTCATCTTCGCTCTTGGGCTAATCGCAAGCGTCACTGTCTATCAGCATGCGCACGCCGGTGACTTGGCTCAATCGGATCTTCGCAAAACGCTGCAGGATTTCACCTTGGATACGCTCAGCGGTGAGCCAGCCTCCCTAAGTAAGCATCGAGGCGAAGTTACTGTTGTCTCATTCTGGGCGACCTGGTGTGAGCCTTGCAAAAAAGAACTCAATGACCTCGCTCAGCTCATGAAGGACGACCCAAGCCTAGGGAAAATCAAAGTTCTAGCAATAGCGACCGATGCACCTGAGACACTTCCAGAAGTACGCAAGACCGTCGAAAAATATCAATGGCCGTTTATTGTTCCACTCGACCCGGAAGGCTCGCTGATGTCGCGACTCAATCCAAGAGGCGCAACCCCCTTTTCAATCTTTGTCGATAAACAAGGGAAGAAAGCCTACGAACACGAAGGCTATAAACCTGGCGATATGGAGACTTACCGTCGCCACCTTCTTAGTCTTCAAAGCGAATCAGGGAACGCTGGCAAGGAAGCAAAGGCCGGTAGCCCATTGGCTCACTTCAATCTGCCGGGTCTCGACGGAGAGACGGTGCGTTCGGACGCTTATACCGAGTCGCCGTTGATTATTTCCTTTTGGGCAACGTGGTGTGAGCCCTGTAAGAAAGAGCTCAATGACCTCAAAGAACTTCTGAAGAAGCCCCGCTTTAAAGATGTAAAAGTAATCGCGGTGGCCACCGACGCGCCTGAGACACTACCTGCGGTTCGTGCAACCGTGGACGAGAAAGCCTGGCCCTTTATTATTGCCCTCGATAGTGACGGCGCAGTCATGGCCCGCCTCAACCCTCGGGGTGCGACACCCTTTTCGATTTTTGTGGCTCGAGGAGGTGTTAAACTCTACGAGCACGAGGGATACAAACCCGGCGACCTTCCGAAATATGAAGCCCACCTTGATGCCATCATCTCCGCAACAAACTCATCCGCGAGCACCGCGCAAGGAGAGTGGTCCTACTCAATCACCAATACCCTCGATACTGCTTATTGGAGTACTATCGATGGATTTGAAGATCAGGATGGGTTCGTCGCAACCATCGACCGACTTAATCTTCTGACGTCCTATATTCGTCCAGACTCAACCCTAACAAGCTGGGTTAGACTTGACTCGATTATCTATAACAACCCACCTTCAGCAGAGCGCTTTGAGACACAGGTTATCCCCGAGCGACTTCAACTAAATTACGAGAGTAAATCTTGGAACCTCACCGGCGGTGACTTTTATCGCCAACTCGGGCGGGGCTTGCTCTTATCTCTGCGAAAAGGCGATGAAGTAGCAACCGACATTGCGATCCGCGGCGGTCAGGCTCAATGGTCCAATGATTCAGAGAAAGTCTCCGCCTTCGGCGGCTTTACCAACCCTGTCAATGTCGACCCTGTAAACATGCAGACCCTTGAAGACTTCAACGATGTCATCGCTGGTACTGAATGGGTCAGTCGTAGTATTCCCGGCATCCGTTTTGGCCTACATTCGATGGCCCTATTACCAGACGAAGACCTGATCGAGTCTGACTATCGGGATTACCGCATGGGTGATGGATTTTGGCTACAGACGGGGAAATTCCTCGACCGATTTAGTCTCTATGTTGAAGGGGCTCACCTCGCTAAACGCAACGCAGGCAAAAAGAGTCAAGGCTACGCTGGTTACATGACGCTCGATGCAGCGGTGGGCGACAATCAATTACTCCTAGAGGCCATGGCACTCGACAATATGGGAGTTGAGGGCGGGAAAAACGGCGCAACTCAAAAACTAGAGAGCTACACAAAGCCACCTACACTCGAACGAATTCGTGATGAAGTACCGAGTAGTACGGATGTTTTGGGAGGGCGCGTCGCCTTCTCAATGCCTTTTAGAGAGAGCGGAATGAGCCTCACTCTAAACGCTATGGGACGACTCAATAACCGAAAGGTCATCAACAAGCTCTGGGAATGGCACGGCTACAGCGTCTTTGAGTTCAAGTCGAGCGAGCTTCATCAACGCCTCAAAGCCGAGATTGGCTACCGACGGGACTACTCCCCGGAGCAAAAGCTCATTCAGAAAGAGATGGCACATGCGTATATCGATTTCGGACAGGGTATCGGCAAGAGCATGGAGCTTCGTCTTACGACCGATACCGAATACCGAGCGCGACCAAGCGAGGATCCCACCGTGCTCGAATGGTATATTCGAGGAAGCACTTATCTAGGTCTCGAAGATGCTCGCTGGGGCTCCGCAACCTTCGAGCTCGGTTACGACGAGAGCGAGAGCTTCGCAGATAAGCCGTGGCTCTTCTACGCAGGCATTTTGAGCGTTGATGTTTGGGATGCACACCAGGTTCGTCTCACGGCGGGTACACAGCGCGGTGGCCTGAAGTGTGTCGCAGGTGTCTGCAGAATCTTTCCAGCCTTCAAAGGTGCTAAGCTGGAATGGGTCGCTCGCTACTGATTAGTTGTTTGCGAGATACGCTTCAATCGTGGCGTTTAAGAAGCCTTCTGGAGGCGCGCCATTAGAGGCTCGTACAACCGTCATGTCTCGATTTTGAATAAAGAGATTCAGAGGAAATGACGGTGATTCATAATAAGAGTCGGGAATGCGTCCGGCGACTACAGGAAATGTGAGGTCATAACGATTTGCATAGGCATTTGCTTCGAAAGCATCTGCATCGTTGTAGCTAGAGTTTTCTTGAACGACACCAACGACAAGCAATCCTTGGTCGCGATACTGGTCAGCAAGCGTATTGAGATAGCGTGCTTCAATCGCACATGCGGGGCACCAGCTAGCGGTGCCGAAGAGTAAGACCATCTTTACATCACCACCATGGCTTGGACCTTTCAGATAGAGGTCTGACATGGTGAAGGCTTCCTCAGTACCCACGTAGTCGATCGCAGCCTGGTTTCCTGGAACGAACTGAATATTCTCAACACCGTCGCCACGCTGATTGCCGCCATAATCACCACACGGAAATGTAAAGCATGACTGACATGCATCGAGCACCAGTTCGCATGAAGCCGAGCACGTTAACGCGCCTCCACCATATTCACCAAAGCGTGGGAAATCGCCGCAGGTCAATCCAGCCATATCCTGACCATCGCAGCCCTCATTGCCGGTGACCATGCCATCACCGCAAACCGATGCTTCGACCTCGGCACTCCCGCCATCTTCAGCACCGCAGCCAGATAAATTGAGGGTAAAGAAAAGAGCGCTAACTAATAAGATACGTGACATCTGAACCTCCTGGAATATTGAGGTAGGCAGATGTGGTCACTTTTTCAAGGGTTTAGCCCAATTCGTCGGTTAATAAGAGTACGCCGGTGAAAGTCCGATGACCTTTGGATGGTTTTACCAGACCCAAGCCAGCCCGTCGTAGGGTTGGATCGAGAATCTTCGCGCGATGCGCTGGGGAAGCCAGCCACTGCTTGACCAGCGCTTCTACATCTGCTCCAGCCGCTATGGTCTCCACCACGCGCGAAAAGGTAATATCCGCCTCGACAAGCTGTGTGCCAGGCGATGAGTGCCCTCTCAAACGGTGACCAAAGGCTCCCGCATTGGCCAAAACCTTGACCTTTTTGGACGCGATCTCATGCAAGAGTCCATCGAACTCAAGTGGGGGAAGTTCCGCCTCACGACGGACATCGTTCAATAAGGTCTCGAGTAATCGTCTCCCAGGCATCCTGGTCGTTGGGGGGGTGAGTCGTCTAATCTTGGGGACCTCGGCGTCGCCGACCCGTATATATTTGGAGTAGCCAACCTCTGGTCCCAAGCCACGCTCAACCATGACTTGAAGTACCAACCATCCGACCTGTTGCGGAGCCAACCTGGGGATTCGGCATAAACCATTACTTAAGCATTCACCTTCTCGCGTCTCACCAGATGGTAGCCTTACATGCCATGATAAGAGCCCCTCCGCTTCCTGCTCTAACGCCCAGGTTCCCTCGGCCCTAAAGGAGTCGCCCGGGTTCAACGTCTGCGGTAACTCAGACATGACGACCGCGCGTCGTTCGGCCAATAAGACTGCTTCCCAGCCACGCTTTCCTCGACGGGTTGTCAATCCAAAACGGTCGAACTCATTGTCCTGAAAAGTAGAATACGCCTCACGAATGATGGCATGTGTCAGTGCCGATTGCGTTCGTGCCTTGACGCGTATCCAACCAAGACGCCCGGAACTGAGCCCATCCATCCTGGCCTGCTCTTCGAGGTTCGGCGCACTTACCCGCGCTCCCAAAAGCGAAGCGGCTTCGTCAACGAGTTCTTGCGACGGTGCCATGGTATTAAATGGCTGCCAGCTCCGAAGCTCTGTCATCATCGTATCCGATGACAGGGCACCCGCTACCGCCGTATGAGACACAGCCGCGTTCACGACAGTAGCCGCAAGAAAATAGATCAATCTGTGTGGCCATCGCGCGCAAGCGTGGCCAGTTCTGCAATGTTCCATCCCTGATCCCCTCCGAACGAGATGATTCCACTGCGACTCTTTGTATAGATGGTGCCCAGAAGAGGACTCGAACCTCCACGAACTTTCGTTCACTAGTACCTGAAACTAGCGCGTCTACCAATTCCGCCATCTGGGCTTAGAGAGCCGCGCTTATAATGTCGACCGCCAATTGCGTCAACGCAAATTTCTGGCGGGTTCGGCCATCCCAGCGTTGCCCCAAACAAAGCGTTAGCGCTATGGATCCACTATGGTACAAACAAGTGACCGAGCCTTTATCGAAAGCGAACTGACCATTGATGTACGAGACCGTGCGGCTCGACGCTTCGATGACCATGAGCTTAAGCTCTGGGTACATCGCTCATTCGAGGCGCTCTCATGTTATCGAGTGAGTGGTCTCGAGCGATCTGAATCAAGTCAAATTAAGACGACGGTGACTCTCAAAATTTCTCATTTGAGTCACACCGAGCAATCAATCCTGACGCGGAAAGACGCTGATCCTAGTATGCTTCGAGCTTTTGTGGAGAGAAGCTTTAAGGGCCGTGGGCGCTGTCGTTGCACCCGCGACCCTAAGCTGATTGAACTTTAGGGGTAATATAGGGTAAATTATCCAATCGCTTCGTTGCCTTCTTCTCCGGTTCGAATCCGAACACAGCGAGGTAGGTCGAGCACAAAAATTTTCCCGTCGCCGATGGCTCCAGTACGCGCCGCAGTTGTTATTGCGGCAATCGCCTTTTCCTCGAAATCATCGTTTACAGCGATCTCAAGACGAATCTTTTTGAGCAAGTTGATTTCTTCTTTTGCTCCGCGATAGGTCTCTTCGTAACCAAGCTGAGAACCGCAACCAAGCGCGTTTGTTGCCGAAAGTCGACCAATTTCGGCCTTTTGCAACTCCGCTTTCACGGCAGAAAGTTTCTCGGGCTGTAAATAAGCAATGATCAGTTTCATGGGGAAAATATCCTTAGGAAAAAGGAAGGGGACGCACTACCCGGCATACTTCTGACAGTCCTGCCAGCCGCACACCGAGTAGGGAGCCCCCTTTTAAATTGATTATTTCATCGTGAAGATTTGGAAACCTGCATACGACTCCATGCCGTGCTCTTCCAAATCGAGACCACGGGTTTCTTCTTTTTCGGTAACCCGTACACCCAAGGTAGCCTTGAGAGCGTAGAAGAGTACCAGTGCTGATGGGAACGCGAGAGCGCCTGCTGCCGCGGTTCCGATAAGCTGAGTCATAAAGCTCTTGTCTGCACCGAAGATACCAACAGCGAGCGTGCCCCAGATACCGCACACCAAGTGAACGGCGATGGCACCAACGGGATCGTCGAGCTTCGCGCGGTCCAAAGCGATGACAGCCAGGACAACGAGAACCCCAGCGACAGCGCCGATGACAACCGAAGCACCAACTGAAACCGAATCCGCACCAGCGGTAATTCCAACGAGGCCAGCAAGAGCACCGTTTAGAGCCATTGAGAGGTCAGGAGTCTTGAGTACTACCTGTGCAGTCAATGACGCTGCCAAGACGCCCGCAGCCGCAGCCAAGCTAGTGGTGACGACAACAAGTGATACTGACGCTGGGTCAGCCGAAAGAACTGAACCGCCGTTGAAGCCATACCAACCGAACCAAAGTAGGAATACACCAATTGCCGCGAGTGGCATGTTGTGTCCCATAATCGGCTTGATAGCACCGTTAACATACTTACCAATCCGGGGCCCTAGGACGATGACACCAGCAAGAGCACCCCAGCCGCCTACAGCGTGAACGAGGGTTGAGCCTGCGAAGTCATGGAAGCCCATCTCTGCGAGCCATCCGCCACCCCAGTGCCACATACCAATGATTGGGTAGATGGTGGAGACGTAAATCGTTGAGAAGATAAGGAAGCTGCCGAGCTTGATACGCTCAGCGACCGCACCACTGACAATCGTTGCAGCAGTTGCAGCAAACATCGCCTGGAAGATGAAGTCGGTCCAGTAGGTGTAGTCCGCGTAAGCGCTCGTCAGACCTGCTGCGTCGGTAGAAATACCGAAGCCTGCAAAGCCGAAGAACTTACCCGCGAACTCGCCGCCGGGGTACATCAGGTTAAAGCCAACCGCAGCATATGTAAGTAGGCCAATCGCGACGATACTTACGTTCTTAAAGAGAATGTTGACGGTATTTTTCGACTGAGTCATGCCGCTTTCAAGCGCCGCGAAGCCGAGGTGCATCAAGAAGACCATGAAGGCTGCAATGAGGAGCCAGAGGTTATTGAGCCAGAACTTTACGTCCGAGGCGGTAAACTCTGGCGCGGCTTCAGCCGGTGCTTCAGCAGGTGCTGCAGCTTCGGCAGCAACCGGTGCGGCTTCTGCTGGGGTGGGGGTAGCTTCTGCTGGCGCTTCAGCGACCTTTTCAACAACCGCTTCCGCGGCAGGGGCTGTGTCTTGGGCTAGCGCAGTGCCCGACATCACAACGAGTGCGAGACCGAATATTGGTCGTATTAGGCTAGTTCGAATCATCCAAATGACTCCCTATCTTTGGTTACCGGGGACCATCCCCGCATCCTTTGGAATACACGAAGCGTGCCACTTTGTTCCTCTGTGTAGAGATCATGGGAATCATTGAGGTTTTACGCGATGCGTTAAAAAACTGGGAGAAACCCCGACCCGAAAACCCACAAATTGGTAGGAGAATCAGTCAAGATCTACGAAATTGTCGATTTTGGAGGCCTATTTAGTAACTACATTTCTAGTTACGAGAGGCCTAAACGCCTCAAGATTCAACGCCGTGATAGGCACGGATCGTCTCAATAATCTTGCGAGCATGAGGTGGCGGAGTCTTGGGTAGAACACCATGACCCAGATTGAAGATGTGACCATCACGGCCCTTCATTTCATCGAGAAGTGCTCGGGTCCGAGCTTCGACAACATCTTCCGAAGCGAAAAGAAGAGTCGGATCGAGGTTACCCATCACAGCGTGATCGGGGAGACGGTTTGCAGCCGCACCCATCCGAACTGACCAATCAATTCCGAGGACATCTGCTTTTGTTACGGAACCAACTGTTTCCAGATGTGCAGCAACATCGCGGGCAAAGTAGATAACCGGGACATTTACTCTGGCTCGAATACCCTCGATGACACGTGCAGCGGCCGGCAACGCGAACTTCTCGAGCTCAATAGGATGCAGCATACCCGCATTCGTATCGAAGAGCTGAATCGCATCACACCCAGCGTCGACCTGTGCAAGCGCATGCTTGGTAACCGTCTCAACACATCTCTCTAGGAGAGCCTCAAAAGCAGGCTGACGATCGTAGAGCGTCGACTTAAACCCGACCCAATTTTTCGCTGGGGCTCCCTCAGCCAGATATGCGGCAAGCGTCAGCGGTGCACCGACAAAACCGATTAAGGATGCTTCGTCGGGAAGCTGCGCACGGGTGAGCTCGATTGCTTTCATTACAAAGTCGAGGTCTTTGGCCGGCTCAGGTCGCTTTAACGAAGCCACGTCTGCTTCGGTCTGAATTGCACGGTTGAGCTTGGGTCCCGGGGCGAAGTCTAGCTCCAATCCCATTGCGAGCGCAGGAATCATGATATCTGAGAAGATAATAGCTGCATCAGGCTTAAGATAATTGAATGCATCCATCGTTGCCTTTGCGGCAATTTCGGGCTGACGACAGATCTCTAGGAACGAGTACTTCGCCTTGAGCGCCTGATACTCTGGCATATAGCGACCAGCTTGGCGCATTAGCCAAACAGGTGTGCAATCAACAGGCTTACGCCAACAGGCTCGGATAAATCGTCGTTCGGCAGCTTCATGTGTTGTACTCATGGGCAGCGGTCTATAACTTCCCAATCACCTTCGCAACGCATAAGGGCCGGCAAGGACCACAAGATAGAGAAGAGACGAGTAATGCGAGAGACAATGGCCAACATGGTGCACGCGACCCAAGACACCATCTGTGAAGCTCTTCAAGAGATCGACGGCATCACCTATCGCGAAGATACCTGGGAACGCGATGAGGGTGGCGGTGGACGCAGCCGCGTCTTTAGCGATGGCAAAGTCTTTGAGAAAGCTGGCGTCAACGTAAGTGTCGTCTACGGTACTCTGAGTCCACAGGCGGCCAAGAGCATGGGTGGTGGTCAGGAACTCGGCGAAGAGGACCTTGATTTTTACGCCACCGGCATCAGCCTCGTACTGCATCCTCACAACCCAATGGCTCCCACTGTTCATGCCAATTATCGTTACTTCGAACGAGGCGATGGCACCAAGCCTGGCAGTTGGTGGTTTGGTGGAGGTGCTGACCTAACGCCGA